>NZ_ATLP01000110.1:0-249 GCF_000416215.1 Pseudomonas sp. CF161 | reverse complement strand
CCCGTGGTCCAGTCTGTTGCCAGGTCGATGAGCGAGGGGGCATCGTCCCTGGGTTCGGCTTTGATCGGGTCGCCCTGGCGCAGCCGCACCAGGGTCCAGTGCTGTTTCGGCAGGTTTTCGGCGTAACGCCGGCTGTCGAGCAGAAAACGCGGCACATCCTCGGCGCTGAAGATTTCCAGGTGCAGCATGGGCCGCGAGGCCGGCTGGTTGGCCAGCAGGGTGTCGGAGCTGGAGACTTGCTGCCCCAGG
>NZ_ATLP01000109.1:0-240 GCF_000416215.1 Pseudomonas sp. CF161 | reverse complement strand
TTTCGAAGATTTCTTCAACAACTTCAACCACTTGCGCTTCCGATCTCTCGTTAGCGGGAGGCGAATTCTACAGCGTTACTCGCTGCTGTCAACACCTTCTTTTCACCGCTTTCGACCGAGAAGATCGAACCGTTAATAGGGCCAAACAACACCGCTCTATTAACTCCTTCTGGGCTTCGATGACCTGAAGCAACTCGCTGTCGAAAACTGCGTAACTCTTTGTTTACCAAGGAGTTTTCC
>NZ_ATLP01000108.1:0-49264 GCF_000416215.1 Pseudomonas sp. CF161 | reverse complement strand
GAAGAAGCCCAGGCCCTGGGTCTGGTCGATCAATTGGCCGGCAGCGCCGATGTGCTGGCCGAGGGCCTGGCCTATACCCGTCACCTGCTGGCGACCAACGCCGGCGTCCGCCGCACCCGGGACGCCCAGGCCCTGGCCGAGCCGGCCAGCCACTACGCGGCAATCGACGCGGCGCGCGTTGCAACAATCAGCAAAGCCCGAGGCCTGCTGTCCCCGCTGAACAATATCCTGGCGGTCGAGGCAACCCTGGAGCAGCCCTTCGATGAAGGCCTGCGCCTGGAACGCGAGCTGTTTCTGCAATGCCTCGCCAGCCCGCAGCACAAAGGCCTGGTGCATGCCTTCTTCGCCGAGCGCGAAGTGCTCAAGGCACCCGAAACCCGTGACGCCACACCCCGCCGAATCGAACGGGTGGGCGTGATCGGTGGTGGCACCATGGGCGCCGGCATTGCCGTGGCGGCACTCGATGCCGGCCTGCACGTGACCCTGATCGAGCGCGACCCAGGCGCCCTGGCGCGCGGCCAGGCCCATGTCGAGCAGGTCTACGACGCATTGATCGCCAAGGGTCGCCTGAAGGCCAGCGACAAGGCCGCGACCCTGACACGCTTCAACACCAGCCTCGACTACGCCAGCCTGGCCCAGGCCGACCTGGTGATTGAGGCCGTATTCGAAGACCTCGCGGTCAAGCAGGCGGTATTCAGCCAGCTGGATCAGGTCTGCAAACCCGGCGCCATCCTCGCCAGCAACACCTCCTACCTGGACATCAATGCCATTGCCGACAGCACCTCGCGCCCTGCCGATGTGCTCGGGCTGCACTTCTTCTCTCCGGCCAACATCATGAAACTGCTGGAAATCGTGGTCCCGGCCAAGACGTCGGCCGAGGTGGTGGCCAGTGCCTTCGCCTTCGCCAGGCAACTGAACAAGGTCCCGGTCCGGGCCGGGGTCTGCGATGGTTTTATCGGCAACCGGATCCTTGCGGTGTATCGCCAGGCAGTCGACTGCATGATGGAGGACGGCGCCTCGCCCTATCAGATCGACCAGGCCCTGCGCGACTTCGGCTACCCCATGGGCCCCTTCCAGGTGTCGGACCTGGCCGGGGGCGACATCGGTTGGGCCACCCGCAAGCGCAAGGCCGCCAGCCGCCCCGCCGATGCCCGTTATGTACACATTGCCGACCGCCTCTGCGAACGCGGCTGGTTCGGGCAGAAGACCGGCCGTGGCTATTACCTCTACCCCGCAGGCTCCCGCAGCGCCACGCCCGACCCCGAAGTGCTGGCGATCATCGACGCCGAGCGCGCTCGGGCCGGCATCACCCCTCGCAGCTTCAGCGACTCGGAAATCGTCCGCCGCTATATGGCCGCCATGATCAACGAAGGGGCCAATGTGGTGCATGAAGGCATCGCCCTGCGCCCCCTGGATGTCGATGTGACCTTTATTCATGGCTACGGCTTCGCGCGGCACCTGGGTGGCCCGATGAAGTACGCCGACGGGATCGGCCTGCCCCAGGTGCTGGCCGATATCCACGAGTTCGCCGAAACCGACCCGCAGTTCTGGAAGCCCTCGCCGTTACTGGTGGAGCTGGTGGAACGCGGTGCCAGCTTCGACAGCCTCAATCAGCCGCACTAACCGGGGGAAGCCAATATGGATTTGCGTTTTACCAACCAAGAAGAAGCCTTTCGCCGCGAAGTACAGGCCTTTCTCGCCGAAGAGTTGCCCGCGGACCTCAGCGAAAAAGTGGCCAACGGCAGGCACCTGTCCAAGGCCGACATGGAGCAGTGGCACTCGATCCTCAATGCCCGTGGCTGGCTGGCCAATCACTGGCCGGTCGAACAGGGTGGCCCGGGGTGGAGTGCGTTCGAGAAGTTTATCTTCGAGCACGAATGCAGCCTGGCCAATACGCCGCGCATCGTGCCCTTTGGCGTCAATATGCTCGGCCCGGTGCTGATCAAATACGGCACCCCGGAGCAGCAACGCTACTGGCTGCCGCGCATTCTCGATGGCACGCACTGGTGGTGCCAGGGCTATTCGGAACCCGGCGCGGGCTCGGACCTGGCCGCGGTGAAAACCAGCGCCGTGCGCGACGGTGATCACTATGTGGTCAACGGCCAGAAGACCTGGACCACCCTCGGCCAGCACGCCAACATGATTTTCTGCCTGGTGCGCACGGACCGTGAAGCGAAGAAGCAGGAAGGCATCAGCTTCCTGCTGATCGACATGAACTCGCCTGGGGTCGAGGTACGGCCGATCATTACCCTGGAGGGCGCCCACGAGATCAACGAAGTGTTTTTCACCGATGTACGGGTGCCGGTAGGCAACCTGGTGGGCGAGGAACACAAGGGCTGGACCTGCGCCAAATACCTGCTGACTTACGAGCGCACCAACATCGCTGGGGTCGGCCTGTCGATGGCGGCCCTGGAACGGGTCAAGCGCCTGGCCGCCCTGCAGCGCCGCAACGGCCGGCCACTGGCCGAAGACCCGGCCTTCGCCGCGCGACTGGCGCGGGTCGAAATCGACCTGGAAAACATGAAGACCACCAACCTGCGGGTCATCGCCGCAGTGGCCGGGGGCGGCGTCCCTGGCGCAGAAAGCTCGATGCTGAAGATTTGCGGCACGGAAATCCGCCAGGAGCTGACCTCATTGATGCGCCGGGCCATGGGGTCCAGCGCCCGGGCCCTGGTGCCTGAAGCCGAGGCGGACGATTTCAGCGCCCTGGACCTGGGTCCAGCGTTTGCCGCCAGCGCCAGCGCCCAGTATTTCAATAACCGCAAGCTGTCGATTTTCGGCGGGTCCAACGAAATCCAGAAAAACATCATTTCGAAAACGATTCTCGGGCTCTGAGGGCACGCACATGAACTTCGAACACAGCGAAGAACGGCGCATGCTCGCCGACAGCCTGAACCGCTTTATCGCGGAGCAATACAGCTTTGACAAACGCGAACACATTCTCCAGGCAAGCCACGGCTTCAGCCGCGAGATCTGGCAGCAACTGGCCGACCTCGGCGTGATCGGCGCACTGCTCAGCGAAGAGCACGGCGGCTTTGGCGGCAGCGGTTTCGACATTGCCGTGGTGTTCGAAGCCATCGGTCGCGGGTTGCTGGTCGAGCCGCTGCTGGGCAGCGCGATACTGGTGGGCGACGCCATCGCCACAGCCGGTTCCCCTCAGCAGAAGGCCCTGCTGCCGGGCATTGTCGACGCCAGCCTGCTCGCCGCCTTCGCCCATGAAGAACCCGGCACTCACTATGAAACCAGCCGGGTCGCCACCCGTGCCGAGCATGACGGCCCAGGCTGGCTGCTGAATGGCAGCAAGGCCATGGTGCTGCAAGGCGAGCACGCCGACCTGTTGCTGGTCTCGGCACGCACCGCGGGTGCCATTGACGACGAAGCGGGAATCTCCCTGTTCCTGGTGCCGAGCAGCACTGCGGGATTGCGGATTCAGGGTTGCGCCACCATCGATGGTGGCCGCGTCGCCCAGGTGCAACTGGACAACGTGAAACTCTCGGCCGACGCCCTGCTGGGGGCCGAACACCAGGGCTACGCCACCCTGGAGCGTGCCATTGGCCGGGGGGTGCTGGCCCTGTGCGCAGAAGCGCTGGGAGCGATGGAGGTGGCCAAGCAAGCCACCCTGGATTACCTGCGCACCCGCAAGCAATTCGGCACCCTGATCGGCAGCTTCCAGGCCCTGCAACACCGCATGGCGGTACTGCTGCTGGAGATCGAGCAAGCCCGCTCGGCGGTGATCAACGCTGCCGCCGCCCTGGACGCCGACCGGCTGACTCGCGAGCGGGCACTGTCGGCGGCCAAGGTCAGTATCGGGCGCATTGGTACCCTGGTGGCCGAGGAAAGCATCCAGTTGCACGGCGGCATCGGCATGACCTGGGAACTGCCCCTGGCCCATTACGCCAAGCGTCTGGTGATGATCGACCATCAGTTGGGTGATGAAGATCACCACTTGCAGCGCTTTATCGCCCTCGGCAAAGAACTCGCCGCATGAACCCCCTGTCGATGAACCGGCATCGCGCCGCCGTAACCGTCGCAGGTGTCGCCGCCTTCCTTGGCTGGCGCGCAGCGGGCTGCCTCACGCTGCGCTGAAAGCCCCCACCGGGCGGGTCCGCAACTGTGCCATCCAGGGCTGAATGCCCCGGCGAGCATGGTCTGCGCCCCCCCACCCAGCCCTCTCGTCTTTCGCGCCCGTTTGCATGACCCTCGCCTTCAGCTGGGTCAGGGGTTGCTACGCCCGCGACGAACCCTGGCATTGCCTGCTGCCTTTGCAGCAGCCTCCAGGTGCCGCGCGCAGGCCAACCTCAGCGTGGACGTATACGACGTGGGCATTCCTAAAAATAAAAACAACAACATAGGTAAATCCATGCATTCGGCATCCAAACCTTTACTGCCCCTTTCCGCCCTGCTGGGTGGTTGCATGCTGCCGCTGGTGTGCCAGGCACAACTGATTGAAGACAGCCAGTTGACCCTGGGCGCCCGCAACTTCTACATGAACCGCGACTTCCACGGCGACGCACCGTCACAGAACAAGGCGGAAGAATGGGCCCAGGGTTTTACCCTGCGTTACCAGTCGGGCTACACCGAAGGCACCGTGGGTTTTGGCGTTGACGCATTGGGGGCACTCGGCCTCAAGCTCGACTCCGGCGGTGGCACGGCCCATACCGGGGCCTTGCTGGTCGACCGCAATGGCGATGTCGCCGATCAATACGGCTCGTTCGGCCTGACCGCCAAAGCCCGGGTCGCCAGCAGCGTATTGAGCATCGGCACCCACGAACCGCTGCTTCCCGTCGCCTTCAGAAACGATACCCGCCTGCTGCCGCAAACCTTCAAGGGCACGCAACTGGTCTCCAGTGACCTGAAGGATCTGACCCTGACCCTCGGTCAATTCACGGCGGTACGCCTGCGCAACTCCACGGACTACGAGGAAATGAGCATGTCGGCCCTCGCCAGAAACGGCCGCCAGGTCGCTGGCCGGGTCAGCAGCGATCGGTTCAGCTATGCCGGGGCCAGCTACGCAGTAACGCCCGCGCTCAAGGCCAGCTACTTCTACGCCGAGCTCAAGGACAACTATGACCAGCACTACGGCAACCTGACCCATGATGCGCGGCTGACCGACAGCCTCTCGCTGAAATCCGAAGTGCGTTACTTCCACAGCGGCAGCCAGGGCCGGGCCGAGGTCGACAACCGTTACCTGGGGCTCATGGAAACCTTCAGCTACAAGGGCCATGCCCTGGGCTTCATCTATCACAACCAGAGCGGGCGCAGCGGCCTGCCCTTTATCAACGGTACCGACCCTTACGGGTTCAACACCTCGACCTACAAGTCCTTTATCAACGCTGGGGAAGACGCCTGGCAATTGCGCTACCGCTACGATTTCGCCGCAGTAGGCCTGCCCGGCCTGACGTGGATGAGCCGCTATGTGCAGGGCAACCACTTCAAGATCGGGCAACGCAATGGCCGAGAACGGGAATTCGATACCGACCTGGCTTATGTGATCCAGCAAGGTCCGTTGAAAAACCTCGGCCTGCGCTGGCGCAACGTGGTGTATCGCGCCAACTATGCGGCCAACGTCGATGAGAACCGGCTGATCGTCGAATACAACCTGAAGGTCTGGTAACCCCGCCCCCAACTGCCTGCGCTGGCCGGCAGTTGCCTATTCCAGGCTCACGGCCGCCGTGGGCCCCTGGAGATCGCCCGAAACCTTGCCAAGGCGCAGGCGTGCTTCGCGGTACTCCCTGGCAAACCGTGCCACCAGCGCCTCGGCTGTCGGTACATGGTCAAGCACGCCAATGCCCTGGCCACAGCCCCAGATTTCCTTCCAGGCCTTGGGCCGCTGGCGGTCGCTGCCGAAGTTCATCTGTGAGGGGTCGCTACTGGGCAGGTTCTCCGGATCGAGCCCTGCCGCCTGCAATGACGGCTTGAGGTAATTGCCATGCACCCCGGTGATCAGGTTGGTGTAGACGATGTCGTCGGCACTCGCCTGGCTGATCATCTGCTTGTAGCCATCCACCGCATTGGCCTCGCGGGTGGCGATAAAGGCCGAGCCGATATAGGCCAGGTCAGCCCCCATTGCCTGGGCCGCGAGAATCGAGCTTCCCGAGGCAATCGACCCCGAGAGCAACAGGGGCCCGTCGAACCATTGGCGGATCTCCTGCACCAGGGCAAAGGGCGACAGTGTCCCGGCATGCCCGCCCGCTCCCGCCGCCACCGCGATCAACCCGTCGGCCCCCTTGTCGATGGCCTTGTGCGCGAACTTATTGTTGATCACATCGTGCAGCACAATGCCGCCGTAGCTGTGCACCGCCTGGTTGATCTCGGGGCGTGCGCCCAGGGACGTGATGATGATCGGCACCTTGTGCCGCACACAGACCGCCATATCCTGCTCCAGGCGCTCGTTGGAGCGATGGACGATCTGGTTCACGGCAAAGGGCGCCGAGGGCTGCTCCGGGTGCAGCCGATCATGCTCGGCCAACTCCCGGGTAATGCGTTCGATCCATTGCTCCAGTTGCGCTGCAGGCCGGGCGTTGAGTGCCGGAAACGAACCGACGATCCCGGCCTTGCACTGAGCAATCACCAGCTCGGGGGTGGAAATGATAAACAGCGGAGCGGCCACCAACGGCAGGCGCAACCGCCGGGACAACACCTCGGGCAAGCTCATGGAACACCTCCTTTCAGATCGATCAATATGCCCATCGCCGCCGGCAGTCAGCAGCTGAGCCAGACCCCATGCACCTGCCGCTGGAGGGCAGGCGGCACAAGGCGATGGTTCACTTGGTGGCCAGCGCGATGCCTGGACTGACCCTTGCCGCCCCGGCGGTTCCGGCAGAGAGCAACACCAGCAACCCGGCCAGCAGGTACATGCCGATGCCCAGGTACATGCTCGATACATGGCCACCGGTATGAGTGTTGATGACCCCGTTGAGCCACGGCGTCACCGCCGGCCCGAGGTTGCCCAGGCTGCTGATCAGGGCAATGCCGGCTGCCGCGGAAGCCACCGACAGGTATTCGCTGACCAGGGCGAAAAACAACGGTGTCGCCGCCTTGATTCCTAGGTACGCCAAAGACAGCGCCGCCACCGACATCACCAGATGGCCGTTCAACAGCGTGGTGATGCCCAGGCCGAACACCGCCAACCCCATGCAGCAGACAAAGTGCCAGCGCCGCTCGCGGCGTTTGTCCGAGTGCAGGCCAATGACGATGGTGCCGATAATGCCGACGATGTTGGGGATGGTGGTGATCAACCCCACCAGCAACAGATCCGCCACGCCCCAGCCCTGGATCAGGCTCGGCATCCAGAACACCAGCATGTAGGTGGCCCCCAGGAACATGAAGTACGCCGTGGAAAGCAGGTACACCTTGGGATCGCGAAACATCTGGCCCACGGTGTGCAGGGAGCGGTCCTTGCGGTTCTTCAATTCCTGCGCCAGGTCGTCGCTCAGCAGGCGCTTTTCTTCGGTGCTCAGCCACTTTGCCTGATCCGGGCCATCTTGAAGGTAAAGGAACGCCACCACCCCCAGCACACTGGCCGGCAGCCCCTGGAGCACGAACAGCCATTGCCAGCCATTGAAGCCCGCCACGCCGTTGAGGTACTTCAAGATGCTGCCGGACAATGGCCCGGCGATCAGGCCGGCGCACGCCGCAGCCGTCATGAACAACGCAATCACCTGGCCACGTCGGGCCGCCGGGAACCAGAAGGTGAAATACAGGATGACCCCAGGGAAAAACCCGGCCTCAAACGCCCCGAGCAAAAACCGCAGCACGTAGAACTGCAGAGGGGTGCGCACAAACATCATTGCCGATGCCACCAGGCCCCAGCAGACCATGATCCGCAGCAGGGTCTTGCGCACCCCGCTGCGCTGCAACATCAGGTTGCTGGGCACTTCGAACAGGAAATAGCCGACGAAGAAAATACCCGCGCCCAAGCCGTACACCGCGTCGCTGAACGGCAGGGTCTGCTTCATTTGCAACTGCGCGTAGCCGATGTTGACCCGATCGAGGAAGGCAACCATGTAGCACAGCATCAACAACGGCAGCAGGCGCCAGCGGATCCTGGAATACAGCGAGTCGAGCCGAGCAGCATGGGTCGGCAGGGATTGCGGACCTTGGACGTTTATTATTTTTGTTGTCATGGTCATCTCCGGCAGAGTCGGTAATTGCTGGGACGGGGGGATCGGTGATCAGGTGCCTGCGGTTTCACGCTCCTGCAACAGGCGCCACATGACTTTGCCCGAGCCGGACTTGGGCAGGCTTTCGACGAATTGCACCTGGCGCGGCACCTTGTAGGCCGCCATGTGCTCACGGGACCAGTCGATGATCTGCTGCTCGGTGGTCTGGCCTTGGGCTTCGCCGCGCAGAACCACCAGCGCCTTGACGCTCTCGCCCCGGTAGGCGTCCTGGCTGGAGATGATGCAGGCCTCGTGCACCGCCGGATGCTTGAACAGCAGCGCTTCCACCTCGGCCGGCCAGACCTTGAAGCCGCTGGAGTTGATCATCCGCTTGAGCCGGTCGGTGAGAAAAAAGTAGCCCTCTTCATCCATATGCCCCAGGTCGCCGGTGCGGAAAAACCGCTGCCCCTCCAACTCGATAAAGGCCGCCGCCGTGGCCTCGGGATTGCGCCAGTAACCCTGGAACAGCATCGGCCCGCGGCTGACGATTTCCCCGACCTCGCCGGGTTCGAGCTCGCGCAGGGTATTGGGGTCGACCACCCGCGAATCGACGCCGAAGAACGGCATGCCCAGGCACTGCAACTTGGCCCGTTCGGGTGGGTTGCCATGGGTGGCCGCTGCGGTTTCGGTGAGCCCGTAGCCTTCGAGGAAGGTCAGGCCGAACTCCTGTTGCAGGCGCTCGGCCACGGCCTGGGGCATCGCCGCCCCGCCGCCGTTGATATGAACCAGCCCGCCGAGGCCGAAATCCTTGTAGTTGGGGCTGCCGAACAGGTCGATGACCATGGTCGGTATGCAGGTCCAGTGGGTGACCTTGTGCCGCGAAATCAGGCGCCCGGCGAGCTCCCGGTCCCAGCGCGGCAGGATCACCGTGCTGGTGGCATCGAACACCGCGCGCAGGACAAAACACACCAGGCCGGTGATATGGAAAAACGGCACCACGCCCAACCCCACCGAGGCCACCGTGGACTGGGTCCAGCAGCCGGTGACGGCATTGCTCATCAAGCTGCGGTGGCTGTGCATGCAGCCTTTGGGATGGCCGGTGGTGCCCGAGGTGTATTGCAGCATCGCCAGATCGTCCGCCTCGGCGGTGTGCGCACCGAGAGGCCAGGCCTGGCCGAGGATCTCGCTCCAGCGCAGGCAGGTCGCGGGCAATGGCGGCTCGGCGCGCAGCCAGGCATCGGTGGTCTCGGCAGCAAGCTCGGCCGGGTCCATGGCGGCCACGGGCGGCATCGCGTCGCTGTAATGGGTCACCAGTACCTGCCGCAGGCGTTCGTGGGGTTCAAGGGCTGACTCGGCGGCCTGCACGGTCGCTGCCAGGTCGGCGGCGCAGATCACCACCTGGGCCTGGGCGTCGCGCAATTGGTAGGTCAACTCCTCCACCTTGTTCATCGGGTTCACCGGCACCACCACCGCGTTCGCCCGCAGGATGGCGTAATAGGCGACGACGAATTGCGGGCAGTTCTGCAGGTACAGCGCCACCCGGTCGCCCGCCTTGACCCCCACGCTTTGCAGCCAGCCGGCCACGGCCTGCGCCTGGGCCTGCAATGCGCTGAAGCTCAGGGGCTGGCCAAAAAACAGGTAGGCGGTCTTGTCCGGGTAGCGCCGCGCAGACACCTCCAGGTTGAACCACAGGGAAGTGGCCGGGACCGATAACGCGTGTGGCAGGCGTTTGGGCCAGACGCGTTGGTGGGGGCGCACGCTGCTGATAGTGGGCATCGAGACTCCTTGACTCCGAAGGTGATCAAGCACGAGTTGCGCTGGCAGGGGCTCTTGCGGATGTACCCCGAGCGACCTGGAACAGGGCCGACAACGCTTGCGCGACCTGGCGCGCGGGCCCTGTTCGCAGCTTGCCGGCGTTGAACGCGATAAGGCAGGCACAGGTCGCAGCGGCCGTCACATCAGGGCCGATCCTGCCCCATGACGCAAGCCTATTTCAATCTTTTTTATTTCGCACTGCGGAATTTGGTTCCATATATCTCGCGAAATAATTAGATTCATCCGCCTGACTGGACTTAAATAGACCTTTGCGAAACACCGTACAGCCATCGCAGGCACGGGAAGCCACTTTTGACTCCTGTCTCACTGACTGACCCACACGAGCTATCGCCCATGACCGCCGTCCCTCCGCAACCACCGCAGCAAGACCCCTTCAATGGGTTTTCCGCCCATATCGGCCTGACCCTGCACGAGTACAGCCAGGCGCAAACCATCATCGGCTTCACCGTGCAGGCCCATCACCTGAACCGGGCCGGCAACCTGCACGGCGGTGTGATCGCCTCACTGGCGGACTCGGCCATGGGCATGAGCGGAACCTGGCACGCCGTCGCCGCCCAGCGGCGGCTGGCCCTGACCCTGTCGCTGAACATCATCTACATGGCAGCGGCCGCCCCCGGGACCGAGGTCCGGGCCGTGGCGCGGACCCGGGGCGGTGGCGCCAAGATCTTTATGGCCACCTGCGACTTGCTCGACGTCGAGGGGCAATTACTCGCCAGCGCCGAAGGGGTTTTCAAGCGCGGGCGCCTGGCGCCGGATGGCAACTGAAGCGGGTGCGCGGCGTGCGTGCAGACATGCGCAATACGCGCGCCTGCCACGCACCTGCGAAACCGGGTTCCGACAGGGAATCGGCGATGTCAATTCAAGCGGTTCCGCGCTACCATTTTTCAGTTGAATTTCACCCGCCTGCTGTGTGGTCACTCGGGCCTGTACGAAAACTTGCCGAGCAACGATCAGGCAAGGCAAAAACAGGCAAGGAAGCAGAGTGTAGAGGCCTACATGAGCCTTCCGATCGGACTCGCGTCCGAGCGTGTTTTTAACCCAGCATGATCGAACCACAGGTCGTTTTGGTGCAGATCCCAGGCACTGGACCGGCACCAGCCCCCATCGGATACGCCTATGCACGACCAGAACGATTCCCCGGAAAAAGACCCCAAGGACCGCAAGTTCGTCGAGGCCCTGGCCCGAGGCCTGGAAGTCCTGCGGGCCTTTACCCATGGCCATGCGGTGCGCGGCAACCAGGACATCGCACGCATCACCGGGCTGCCGAAACCGACAGTTTCGCGCCTGACTTACACCCTGACGCAACTGGGTTACCTCAAATACAACCAGGACCTGGAGAAGTACCAGCTCGATTCCGCGGTGCTGGCCCTCGGGTACGCCTACTCCGCCAGCCTGCGGGTGCGCCAGCTCGGCAAGCCGTATATGGATGAGTTCTCGCGCCGGACCAACACCACCGTCAGCCTGACCTGCCGCGATCGGCTGTCGATGATCCACGTCGACAGCAGCCGCCCGCCGGAAGTCGCCAGCCTGCGCATGGAGCCCGGCGTACGCCTGCCCCTGGCCACCAGCGCCGCCGGGCGTGCCTACCTGGCCGCCACGCCGAAAAACGAGCGCGACCATCTGCTGGGGGAAGTGGCGAAAAAGGCCGGCGACGAATGGCCGGCCCTGGAAAAATCCCTGGAAGCCTCGTTCCGCGAATACGAGTCCCTGGGGTTTTGCCTGTCCCTGGGCGAGTGGGACCGCAACGTCAATGGCGCCGGCGTGCCGCTGCACCTGGCAGACGGCAGCATCATGGCCCTGACCTGCGGTGCCCCGAGCTTCCAGCTGTCGAGCGAGAAACTCGAAAACTCCCTGGCCCACCAACTGGTGATGCTGGCCCGGGACCTGGAAAGCCTCGGCGTGTAAACCCGGGCCCAGGCCGATGACCCGGGACGCCGCCCGGGTCATCGCCCGGGTCATCGCCCGCGACGCCTACAGGCTGGGAAACGCGAACTGCGTGGACTCTTGAGTGGCCGCCTTCGGCCAGCGCTGGGTAATGGCCTTGCGACGGGTATAGAAGCGCACACCATCCGGGCCATAGGCATGCAGGTCGCCGAACAGCGAACGCTTCCAGCCGCCAAAGCTGTGGTAAGCCACTGGCACCGGCAGCGGTACGTTGACGCCCACCATGCCCACTTCGATCTCATCGCAGAACAGGCGCGCCGCTTCACCGTCACGGGTGAAGATGCACGTGCCGTTGCCATACTCGTGATCGTTGATCAGTTGCATGGCCTCTTCCAGGCTGTTGACCCGAACCACGCACAGCACCGGGCCGAAGATCTCTTCTTTATAGATGCGCATCTGCGGCGTCACCCGATCAAACAGGCAGCCACCCAGGAAGAATCCGTCTTCGTTACCCGCCACACTCAGGCCACGACCATCCACCACCAGTTTGGCGCCCGACGACACGCCGTCTTCTATATAGCCACTGACCTTGTCCCGCGCCTGGGCGGAGACCAGCGGCCCCATGTCCAGGCCACACGAAGTGCCGGCACCGATTTTCAGCGCCTTGATCTGCGGCACCAGCTTGGCAATCAGAGCATCCGCCACCTGGTCGCCGACACACACGGCCACGGAGATCGCCATGCAGCGCTCGCCGCAGGAACCATAGGCCGCGCCCATCAGCGCACTCACCGCGTTATCTAGGTCGGCATCCGGCATCAGCACCGCATGGTTCTTCGCCCCGCCCAATGCCTGAACGCGTTTGCCGCGCTTGGTGGCTTCGGAATAGATGTACTCGGCAATCGGCGTCGAACCCACGAAACTCAACGCTTTGACTTCCGGCGCCTCGATCAGCGCATCCACTGCACCCTTGTCGCCGTGCACCACACTCAGCACACCTTTAGGCAAACCGGCTTCCAGCAGCAGTTGGGCGATCAGCAACGTCGAGCTTGGGTCACGCTCCGAGGGCTTGAGGATGAAGCAGTTGCCGCAGACGATCGCCAGCGGGTACATCCACAGCGGCACCATGGCCGGGAAGTTGAACGGGGTGATACCCGCCACCACGCCCAGAGGCTGGAAGTCAGACCAGGCATCGATGTTCGGGCCGACGTTGCGGCTGTACTCGCCCTTGAGAATCTCCGGAGCCGAGCATGCGTACTCGACGTTCTCGATACCGCGCTTCAGTTCACCGGCGGCGTCTTCCAGGGTCTTGCCGTGCTCTTCGCTGATCAGTTGCGAGATCCGCGCCTCGTTCTGCTCCAGCAATTGCTTGAAGCGGAACATCACCTGGGCGCGTTTGGCCGGTGGCGTGTTGCGCCAGGCCGGGAACGCAGCCTTGGCCGAGTCGATGGCGGCTTGCATGGTTTCACGGCTGGCCAGCGGTCAGCTGGTGGATCACTTGGCCGGTGGACGGGTTGAAGACATCAGCGCTGCGACCGTTATCGGTCACCAGTTCGCCGTTGATCAAATGCTGGATAAGGCTCATGCAGGGCTCCTGAAAAGTTGTCCACAGGCGCCCATCGCTGGACGCCTGATCAGTGTTCTATATAGAAGGGCGAATCAGTCGATCGTGTTCAGCACTTCGCCGACCGCGTCGAACAGGCGATCCAGGTCCTGCGGCTTGCTGTTGAAGGTTGGGCCGAACTGCAGGGTGTCGCCGCCAAAGCGCACGTAGAACCCGGCCTTCCACAGGGCCATACCGGCTTCGAATGGACGGACAATCGCGTCGCCATCGCGCGGGGCGATCTGGATCGCGCCAGCCAGGCCGTAGTTGCGAATGTCGATCACGTTTTTCGAGCCCTTGATGCCGTGCAGGGCATTCTCGAAATGCGGGGCAACCTCGGCCACGCTCTGCACCAGGTTTTCCTTCTGCAGCAGATCGAGTGCCGCCAGACCGGCCGCGCAAGCCACCGGGTGAGCCGAATAGGTATAGCCGTGGGGGAATTCCACTGCGTATTCGGGCGTCGCCTGGTTCATGAAGGTCTGGTAGATCTCGGAGCTGGCAATCACTGCGCCCATCGGGATCGCGCCGTTGGTGACTTGCTTGGCGATGCACATCAGGTCTGGGGTCACGCCGAAGCTGTCGGCGCCGAACATCGAGCCGGTACGACCGAAGCCGGTGATCACTTCGTCGAACACCAGCAGGATGCTGTGCTGATCGCAGATCTCACGCAGGCGCTTGAGGTAACCCTGTGGCGGCACCAGGACACCGGCGGAACCGGCCATCGGCTCGACGAAGACTGCCGCGATATTCGAGGCGTCGTGCAGTTCGATCAATTTCAGCAGCTCATCGGCCAGGGCGATACCGCCCTGCTCCGGCATGCCACGGGAAAACGCGTTGCTGGCCAACAGGGTGTGCGGCAGGTGGTCGACGTCCATCATCGACTGGCCGAACAGCTTGCGGTTGCCGTTGACCCCACCGAGGCTGGTGCCGGCGATGTTCACCCCGTGATAGCCACGGGCGCGGCCGATCATCTTGGTCTTGGTCGACTGGCCTTTCAGGCGCCAGTAGGCACGCACCATCTTCACCGCGGTATCGGCACATTCCGAGCCGGAGTCGGTGAAGAACACGTGGTTCAGGTTGCCTGGGGTCAGGTCGGTAATTTTCTCGGCCAGCTGGAACGACAGCGGGTGGCCGTACTGGAAGCCCGGCGAGTAGTCGAGGGTGCCCAATTGCTTGGAAACGGCTTCCTGGATTTCCTTGCGCGTGTGGCCGGCGCCGCAGGTCCACAGACCGGACAGGGAGTCGTAAACCTTGCGCCCCTTGTCGTCGATCAGGTAGCTGCCTTCTGCGGCAACGATCAGCCGTGGGTCGCGCTGGAAGTTGCGGTTGGCGGTGTACGGCATCCAGTGAGCATCGAGCTTGAGCTGGCTGGCCAGGGAAGCTGGAGCGTTTTCAGGCATGTTCATGAGCAAAACCTCGCAGGGCAATAAGCGGCGTAGGAAGCCAAAAGCGTTGTTGCAGCTAAGTTGCCACGGCTATAAAGTCGGTGAAATCCAACTTTTATAACCTTCAGTCAGGCCTTTACTAAACTATGAGCAGCCGTCGAGCCGATCCGCTGGCCCAGGTCAGCGACTTTGATATCCGCCTGCTGCGGATCTTTCGCAGCGTGGTCGAATGCGGCGGCTTCTCGGCGGCAGAGACCGTACTGGGCATCGGGCGCTCGGCCATCAGCCAGCAGATGAGCGATCTGGAGCAACGCCTCGGCCTGCGCCTGTGCCAGCGCGGGCGCGCGGGTTTCTCACTAACCGAAGAGGGCCGCGAGGTCTATCAGTCGGCCTTGCAGCTGTTGAGTGCCCTGGAAAGTTTCCGCACCGAGGTCAACGGCCTGCACCGTCACCTGCGCGGTGAATTGATTATCGGCCTGACCGATAACCTGGTGACCCTGCCCCACATGCGCATCACCCACGCCCTGGCGCAGTTGAAGGAGCGCGGGCCCGACGTGCAGATCCAGATCCGCATGATCGCCCCCAACGAAGTCGAGCAGGGCGTACTCGACGGCCGCCTGCACGTCGGCGTGGTGCCCCAGGCCAGCGCCTTGTCCGGTCTGGAATACCAGCCCCTGTACAGCGAGCGTTCGCTGCTCTACTGCGCGGTCGGTCACCCGCTGTTTTATGTCGACGATAAAAAGCTCGAGGATGCGCGCCTCAACGATCAGGACGCCATCGCCCCGACCTTCCGCCTGCCGGGGGAGATCCAGGCCCATTACCAGGCACTCAATTGCACCGCCAGCGCGTCGGACCGCGAAGGCATGGCGTTCCTGATTCTCACCGGGCGTTACATCGGTTACCTGCCGGACCATTACGCCCAGCTCTGGGTGCAACAGGGGCGGCTGCGTGCGCTGAAGCCGGCTTCGCGCTTCTATGACCTGAGCCTGGCATCGGTCACGCGCAAGGGCCGACGCCCCCATCTGGTGCTTGAAAGCTTTCTCGAGAGCCTGGCGGCCACTCGCTGAAGAGCATTAGCACCCATGGCAAACCCGTATCCATTGGGCACCGTCCGCCATGCGGACAAATAACCTGAGCACCTGGACAGCTTTTTGCAGGGCATAGACACCTTGAACCGTCAGCCCAGAGTTCCACGCCCATGCAAGAGCAATCGTCCACCCCCAACGATCTGATCTACGGCCTCGATGATCGCCCCAAACCCGTGGCCGCCCTGCTTGCCGCGTTGCAGCATGTGCTGGCGAGTTTTGTCGGCATCATCACGCCGCCGCTGGTGATCGGCTCGGCCCTGGGCCTGACGGCCCACCTGCCCTACCTGATCAGCATGGCGCTGATGGTGTCCGGGGTCGGGACCTTTATCCAGGCGCGTCGTCCGTTCGGCATCGGTGCCGGGATGATCTGCCTGCAAGGCACCAGCTTCGCCTTCCTCGGCGCCGTGCTCTCGGCCGGGTTTCTGGTCAAGCAGCGCGGTGGCAGCCCGGAAGACATCCTGGCGATGATCTTCGGCGTGTGCTTTTTCGGCGCACTGGTGCAGATCGTGCTCAGCCGTTTTATCGGCCAGTTGCGCCGGGTGATCACCCCGCTGGTGACCGGCATCGTCATCACCCTGATCGGCATCAGCCTGATCAAGGTCGGCATCACCGACCTGGGAGGCGGTTTCAATGCCGCAGACTTCGGCGCACCGGGCAACCTGGCACTGGGCCTGTTCGTGCTGCTGACCATCATCCTGCTCAACCGCTCCAACACCCCGTGGATCCGCCTCTGCGCCATCATCATCGGCCTGGCCCTGGGCTGCGTGGCGGCCTGCTTCAGCGGCAAGCTGGTGCCTCAGCCCCTGCCCGATCTGCCCCTGGTAAGCCTGCCGATCCCGTTCAAGTTCGGGTTCAATTTCGACTGGAGCGCCTTTCTGCCAGTGGCTCTGATCTACCTGATCAGCACCATCGAAACCGTGGGCGACCTCACGGCCAACTGCATGCTCGCCCGCCAGCCCATCAGCGGTCCTTCTTATATAAGCCGGCTCAAGGGCGGGGTCCTGGGGGATGGCGTCAGTTGCATGATCGCCGCCACCTTCAGCGCCTTTCCCAATACCACCTTTGCCCAGAACAACGGGGTGATCCAGTTGACCGGCGTGGCCAGCCGCTACGTCGGCCTGTACATCGGCCTGGTGCTGTTCTGCCTGGGGTTGTTCCCGCTAATTGGCGCGGTGTTGCAGCAGATTCCCAAGCCGGTGCTGGGCGGCGCGACCCTGGTGATGTTCGGCAGCGTGGCCGCCGCCGGCGTGCGCATCCTGGCCCAGGCGCCGCTGGACCGGCGCAGCATGCTGATCATCGCCACCTCGTTCGGCGTGGGCCTGGGCATCGCCGCGCAGCCCAACCTGCTGCACCTGCTGCCCAAGCTGGTGCAAAACCTGTTCGACTCGGCAATCACCAGCGGCGGCCTGACGGCGCTGATCATGTGCCTGCTGCTGCCGGAAACCTCCCGCGAGGCCCGTGATGCAAAACCGGCCCTGGAAAGCGACACCCTGGAACCGCTTTAAGGCTTTTATGGCCATAAGGCTTGTCTGATGCCTGTGGGTGCGCTATCAACGCACTGGTTGCACCCACAGACCCGCTCGGAAATGCCTATGACCCTTGAAGTCCCTGCCCACGCCGGTGCTCACTCCGGAAAACCCGCCAGCCGCATTCGTCAAAAGAACGAAGAGGCGATCATCAAGGCCGCCGAAGACGAGTTCGCCCGTCATGGTTTCAAAGGCACCAGCATGAACACCATTGCCCAGAATGCCGGGCTGCCCAAGGCGAATCTGCATTACTACTTCACCAACAAGCTTGGCCTGTACATCGCCGTGCTGAGCAACATCATCGAGTTGTGGGACAGCACCTTCAACGCCCTGAACGCCGATGACGACCCCACCGAAGCCCTGACCCGCTACATCCGCGCCAAGATGGAATTCTCGCGCCGCCAACCCCAGGCCTCGCGGATCTTCGCCATGGAAATCATCAGCGGCGGCGAATGCCTGAGCGAATATTTCAGCCAGGACTATCGCGCCTGGTTCCAGGGCCGTGCCGCGGTGTTCCAAGCCTGGATCGACGCCGGCAAGATGGACCCGGTGGACCCGGTGCACCTGATTTTCCTGCTGTGGGGCAGCACCCAGCACTACGCCGACTTCGCCACCCAGATCTGCCGCGTCACCGGACGCAGCAAGCTGACCAAGCAAGACATGGAAGACGCCGGTAACAACCTGATCCGCATCATCCTCAAAGGCTGCGGCCTCAAGCCCGTCATCTAAGAACCCTGCGCATGCCCTTTACCCTTGCCGGCCTTTGCGAGTACCGCGAAGAGATTCGCAAAAGCCGCTTTATCAGCCTCGCCGCGCCCATCACCAGCGCGGCCCAGGCCCAGGCCTTTATCGAGCAGTACAGCGACCTCAATGCCTCCCACAACTGCTGGGCCTGGAAGCTGGCCGACCAGTACCGCAGCAGTGACGACGGCGAACCCGGCGGCACCGCGGGGCGGCCGATCCTGGCGGCCATCGAGGCCCAGGATTGCGACCAGGTGGCGGTACTGGTGATCCGCTGGTACGGCGGCATCCAGCTCGGCACCGGCGGCCTGGCCAGGGCCTACGGCGGGGGCGCCAACAAATGCCTGCAAGGCGCCGAACGCATCGAGCTGATCAAGCGCGTGCCGGTGCACTGCGCCTGCGCGTTCAGCGAGTTGGCACTGGTCAAGCTGCGGGTCGCGGAACTGGGTGGCCTGGTGGTTGCCGAAAACTTCACCGCCAATGGCGTGGAGTTGCAACTGGCCCTGGGCGAGGCGCACCTCGACACCCTGCAAAACCAGCTGGCGGATTTGAGCCGCGGACGCATCCTCTTGCAGCGCTGATTGCACCAAGACTGCCCGCCAGCGCCGCGCCTACCTGTGCACAACCTTTCGCGCCGACCCGAACTTGCCCACATCTGCTGTGCACCCGGCTGTGGATAAACTGGGAACATCCGGCTGTAACCCTTCTGTAACGTGGCTTTGCGGCGGTTGTTCAGTTTTTGTCCAATCCGTGACTGATAGGCTTTTTTCCACAGCAAAACAGCGGCTTAGGCCGGTTTATCGCCTTTGGAACAAAGCCCCTCGGCGCTTATGCCCGTGCGCAGCGCTTGCACACAAATACTGTGGAGCAAGCTGTGGATAACCCGTGCAACGCTGCGCCAACCCCATATCCCCTCTGGCTCGCAGACAGCTGACTGTTTTTTGATCAGGCACATGTCCGCGCCCCGTCGCCTTTTTCAGCCACTTGCCCCGAAGTGGTGCCGCCAGGGCCTGCAATCAATCCCGCCAAGGTGCACGCGGCCGCAGCCCGCTGCGCTTTTGGCGGTTTCCTGACTCACTGGCCAGGAAATTGCTTTATCCACAGGCATAACGCCCAGCGACCCGAGTCCGCCATGCCAAACCCCGTGCCCGTCCCTGATCCAACGCCTCGCCTGCAACTGCGCCGAATCAGCAAGCGCTACCCCGGTTGCCTGGCCAACGACGCCATTGACCTGAGCATCCAGCCCGGGGAAATCCATGCCCTGCTGGGTGAAAACGGCGCAGGTAAAAGCACCCTGATGAAGATCATCTACGGCGTGACCCAGGCCGACTCCGGGGAACTGCTGTGGCAAGGACAGCGCCAGCTCATGCGCAACCCGGCCCAGGCACGGAGCCTGGGGATCGGCATGGTGTTCCAGCATTTCTCGCTGTTCGAAACCCTCAGCGTGGCGCAGAACATTGCCCTGGCCATGGGCGCCAAGGCGGGTACGCCGAAGGCGCTGGAACCGAAGATCCGCGAAGTCTCGCACCGCTATGGCATGGCCCTGGAGCCGGAGCGTCTGGTGCACAGCCTGTCGATTGGCGAACGCCAGCGGGTGGAGATCATTCGCTGCCTGATGCAGGACATCCGCCTGTTGATTCTCGACGAGCCGACCTCGGTGCTGACCCCACAGGAGGCCGACGAGTTGTTCGTGACCTTGCGCCGCCTGGCCAGCGAAGGCTGCAGCATTTTGTTTATCAGCCACAAACTCGGCGAGGTCCGCGCCCTGTGCCACAGCGCCACGGTACTGCGCGGCGGGCGGGTGGCCGGGCATTGCGTGCCGGCCGAGTGCTCGGACCGGGAATTGGCGCAACTGATGGTCGGCGAAGCCGCGGGGTTGCTGGCCCACTACCCGAAAGCTAGCGGTGGCCCGGCCTTGCTGCGGGTGCAGAACCTTGCCTGGCACAACCCCGACCCGTTCGGCTGCTCGTTGCAAGGCCTGGACCTGGAGGTGCGCAGCGGTGAAATCGTCGGCATTGCCGGGGTCGCGGGCAATGGCCAGGACGAACTGCTGGCGTTGCTCAGCGGCGAACAGACACTGGCCCGCGCGGACAGCACCCGCATCCGCTTTGCCGAGCACGCCGTGGCCCACTTGCGGCCCGATGCGCGCCGCGCCCTGGGCCTGGCATTCGTCCCCGCCGAACGCCTGGGCCATGGTGCGGTGCCGGAGTTGAGCCTGGCAGACAACGCCCTGCTGACCGCTTTCCAGCAAGGCCTGGTCAGCCACGGCCTGATCCAGCGCGACAAGGTGCAGGCCCTGGCCCAGCAGATCATCCAGCGTTTCGGGGTCAAAACACCCGATGCCCAGACCCCGGCGCGCAGCCTGTCGGGGGGCAATCTGCAGAAATTCATCCTGGGCCGGGAAATCCTCCAGCAACCCCGGCTGCTGATTGCCGCGCACCCGACCTGGGGCGTCGACGTCGGCGCCGCCGCCACCATCCACCGCGCGCTGATTGCCTTGCGCGATGCGGGGGCAGCGATCCTGGTGATCTCCGAAGACCTCGATGAACTGTTCCAGATCAGCGACCGCCTCGGCGCCCTGTGCAGCGGCCGCCTGTCGGCGCTCAAGGCCACCGACGACACCACCCTGGTGGAAGTGGGCGGCTGGATGGCCGGCCAGTTCGACGCCCCTTGCCCCCCAACCGCCCTGGCGCTTTGACGGAGTTTCCCATGCTGCTTTCTCTCGAACCCCGTGGCCAGCAATCGCGCCTGATGCTCTGGTGCTCGCCGCTGCTGGCGGCGGCCTTGACCCTGGGTTGCGGCTCGCTGCTGTTTATCGCCCTGGGCCATGACCCGTTGCTGACCCTGCACACGCTGTTGATCGCCCCCATCAGCGACCTCTACGGCGTCTCGGAATTGCTGGTCAAGGCCCTGCCAATTCTGCTCTGCGCCCTGGGCCTGGCCGTGGCCTACCGGGCGCGGATCTGGAACATCGGCGCCGAAGGCCAACTGCTGCTCGGCGCCCTGGCCGGCAGCGCCCTGGCGGTGAACATCATCGATATGCAAAGCCGCTGGGCGCTGGTGCTGATCCTGCTCACCGGGACCCTGGCCGGCGCCGCCTGGGCCGGGCTTACGGCCTGGTTGCGCACGCGCTTCAATGCCAATGAAATCCTCACCAGCATCATGCTCAACTACATCGCCCTCAACCTTTTGCTGTACTTCGTCCACGGCCCGCTCAAGGACCCGGAAGGGTTCAACTTCCCGCAATCGGCGATGTTCGGCGACGCCAGCCGCCTGCCGCTGCTGCTCGAAGACGGCCGTATCCACGCCGGGGTGTACTTCGCCCTGCTGGCCCTGGTGGCGGTCTGGGTGCTGCTGCAAAAAAGCTTTGTCGGGTTTCAGATCAAGGTACTGGGCCTGGACCCGCGCGCCGCCGGCTTTGTCGGCTTTCGCGAGAAACGCCTGATCTGGCTCGCGCTGTTGATCAGCGGTGGGCTGGCGGGGCTGGCCGGGGTCTGCGAAGTCACCGGGCCGATCGGCCAACTGGTGCCGCAGGTCTCCCCGGGTTACGGCTATGCGGCGATCACCGTGGCCTTTCTCGGGCGCTTGAACCCGATCGGCATTCTGTTCTCCAGCCTGCTGATGGCCCTGCTGTACATCGGCGGCGAAAGCGCGCAGATGAGCCTCAACCTGCCCCAGGCCATCACCCAATTGTTCCAGGGCATGATGCTGTTCTTTCTGCTGGCCAGTGATGTGCTGATTCTCTATCGGCCACGCCTGAACCTGCGCTGGGCCCGCCGCGCCGCCCCCTCTTCCGTGCACGCAGGAGCCCTGTGATGGATATCGATCTGCTGAGCAATATTTTCTACGCCATGGTCCGTTGCGGCACGCCGTTGCTGCTGGTGGCCCTGGGCGAACTGATCTGCGAGAAAAGCGGCGTCCTCAACCTGGGCCAGGAAGGCATGATGCTGTTCGGCGCGGTGATCGGTTTTATCGTCGCCCTGAGCAGCGGCAACCTGTGGCTCGGGGTGCTGCTGGCGATGCTCGCCGGGATGCTGCTGTCGGCGCTGTTTGCCCTGGTGGCGCTGGTGTTCAATGCCAACCAGGTGGCCACCGGCCTGGCCCTGACCATCTTTGGCGTGGGCCTGTCGAGTTTTGTCGGCGCGGCCTGGGTCGGCAAGCCCCTGGCCGGTTTCGAACCCCTGGCGATCCCGCTGCTCAGTGAGATCCCGTTGATCGGGCGCATGCTGTTTGCCCAGGACCTGCTGGTCTACCTGTCATTCGCCCTGTTTGCCCTGGTGGCCTGGGTCATTCTCAAGAGCCGGATCGGCCTGATCATCCAGGCCGTGGGCGAAAACCCCGATGCCGCCAGTGCCATGGGCCTGCCGGTGCTGTGGGTGCGCACCCTGGCGGTGCTGTTTGGCGGGGCCATGGCCGGGCTGGCCGGGGCCTATCTGTCGCTGGCCTATACGCCGATGTGGGCCGAGAACATGAGCGCCGGGCGTGGCTGGATCGCCCTGGCCCTGGTGGTGTTCGCCAGCTGGCGGGTCTGGCGCCTGCTGCTCGGCGCCTACCTGTTCGGTCTCGCCAGCATCCTGCACCTGGTAGCCCAGGGGCTGGGGCTGGCGATCCCGTCGAACCTGCTGGCGATGCTGCCGTATGTGGCGACCATCCTGGTCCTGGTGCTGTTGTCGCGGGATGCATTGCGCACCCGGCTGTATGCCCCGGTGTCGCTGGGACAGCCGTGGCAGGCCGGGCATTGAAGCCGCGCACGGCGTTCAGCTCGGGAGCTGGGGGTGCAGGGTTTACGCCTGCTGCGCAGACGGGCGGGAGCCCGCTCTCTCGCTAGATTGCACCGGCAGCAGTTGCGCGATGCACCAGGCCAGCTCGAAAAACACGATGCCCCACAACAGCGCCGTGGCACCGTGGGCGATGGCGTAGATCTGCCAGGTGGCGAACAGGATGCGCCCCACCGCGTCATAACGGCCGAACGCTTGCTGCGGATCGCGGATACGCAGCACCGACCACACGCAGACAATCGAACCCATCAGGTTGGCCATCAACAGATGGGCGGGTTCGAACGCCGGGAATTCACCGGGCAGGTTCAAGCTCTGGGCCAGCCCTAGCAGCAGCCCGTGCAGGGCCAGGAAACTCCAGGGGGTGACAAACGCCGCGGTCACCAGCAGGTCGTACCAACCGCTGGCGCGGACCAGTGTCCGGTAATGCTGTGCAGTCCACATAAAACTCGCTCCGAATATTCAAGGAGCGCGCAGGCTAAAGCCTGGAGTATGCTCCAGGGTCAAGCCCTCTTGAGCGATCCCCATGCGCATCGGCGAACTCGCCCAGGCCTGCGACGTCAGCCGCGACACCCTGCGTTTCTATGAAGAACGCGGGCTGATCGCCGCACAACGCAGCGCCAACGGTTACCGGCACTACCCCGCGGAAATGGTGCAACTGGTGCTCTACATCAAGACCGCCCAGCGCCTGGGCTTCAGCCTGAGCGAGATCGGCAGCAGCGTCGGCGCCCTGTGGCAAGCGGCCGACCCCGACAGCGCCGTCAGCCAACTGCTGCGAGACAAACTGACCCTGATCGAAACCCGCATCAATGAACTGGGCGAGCTGCGCCAGGAGCTGCAACAACGGCTCGGGCAACGTTGTCCATTGAATCCGTGACATTCACTTATCAAGGAAGCCACTCATGTCTACGCCTAAACACGCACTGATCATCGGCGCCTCCCGCGGCCTCGGCCTGGGCCTGGTACAGCGCCTGCTGGAAGATGGCTGGCAGGTCACCGCCACCGTGCGCAACCCGCACAAGGCCGAAGCCTTGCAGGCGCTGGGCGCGGTGCGCATCGAACAATTGGACATGGACGACCAGCAGGCCGTGATCGCCCTGAGCCAGAAGCTCAAGGAGCAGGTGTTCGACCTGCTGTTCGTCAACGCCGGGGTCAAGGGCCCGGATGACCAGACGCCGGGCAAGGCGACCCTGGCCGAAGTCGGCCAATTGTTCTTCACCAATGCCGTGGCCCCGATCAACCTCGCCCAGCGCTTTGCCGGGCAGATTCGCGATGGCAGCGGCGTACTGGCGTTCATGAGTTCGGTGCTGGGCAGCGTGACCATGCCCGACGCGCCGGACCTGGCGTTGTACAAGGCGAGCAAGGCGGCGCTCAACTCCATGACCAACAGTTTCGTCAGCCAGCTTGGCTCGCAGAAGCTGACCGTGCTGTCGTTGCACCCGGGCTGGGTGAAAACCGATATGGGCGGCGAAGGTGCCGACATCGACGTGGAAACCAGCACCCGCGGCCTGATCGCCCAAGTCAACGCCTACACCGGCAAGGGTGGGCACCACTTCGTGAACTACAAGGGCGAAACCATTCCCTGGTAAGCCCAGAGCCGCTGTAGCCGTGGCCCCTGGCCGCGGCTGCAAGGCGCCGCCGAGAAGTTTTGTCGAGCGCCCGATCTTTCGCTAGACTGCGCACCTCGTCCCCGCGACGAACCTGGATCAGCAGACAGGAAAACACTGAGCTGGCTAACCTGAACCCACTTTCAGAGGAGCCGGCCACCATGCCTGCGACCCGTACCTGGTTAAAAAACCCCCTCGCCATTTTCACCGGCAATGCCCTCGACGCCCGTGGCGGCCTGGTGCTGCAAGACGGCCTGATCGTCGAAGTGCTCGGCGCCGGACAGCAACCGTCCACGCCCTGCGCGCAGGTCTTCGACGCCCGCGAGCATGTGCTGCTGCCGGGGCTGATCAACACCCACCATCACTTCTATCAAACCCTGACCCGCGCCTGGGCGCCGGTGGTCAACCAGCCGCTGTTTCCCTGGTTGAAAACCCTGTACCCGGTCTGGGCCCGACTGACTCCGGAGAAGCTGGCCCTGGCCACCAAGGTCGCCCTGGCCGAGCTGCTGCTGTCGGGCTGCACGACGGCGGCGGACCACCATTACCTGTTTCCCGAGGGCCTGGAAAACGCCATCGATGTGCAGGTCGAAAGCGTCCGTGAATTGGGCATGCGCGCCATGCTGACACGCGGCTCCATGAGCCTGGGCGAGGCCGATGGTGGCCTGCCGCCGCAGCAGACGGTGCAACAGGGGCAAGTGATTCTCGACGACAGCCAGCGCCTGATCGCGCAGTACCACGAGCGTGGAGCCGGGGCGCAGGTGCAGATCGCCCTCGCGCCCTGCTCGCCGTTCTCGGTGACGCCGGAAATCATGAGCGCCAGCGCCAAACTGGCTGAGCAGCTGGATGTACGGCTGCACACGCACCTGGCGGAAACCCTGGATGAAGAAGACTTCTGCCTGCAACGCTTCGGCCTGCGCACCGTGGACTACCTGGACAGCGTCGGCTGGCTCGGCCCCCGCACCTGGCTGGCCCATGGCATCCATTTCAACCCCGATGAAATCGCCCGCCTCGGCGCCGCCGGCACCGGCATCTGCCATTGCCCGAGTTCCAACATGCGCCTGGCTTCGGGCATCGCCCCGACCCTGGACCTGATCGCCGCCGGCGCCCCCGTGGGCCTGGGGGTGGATGGCTCGGCGTCCAACGACGCCTCGAACATGATCCTCGAAACCCGCCAGGCTCTGTACCTGCAACGCTTGCGCTACGGCGCCGAGAAGATCACCCCCGAATTGGTCCTGGGCTGGGCGACCCGGGGCTCGGCGCGACTGCTGGGGCGCAGCGATATCGGTGAGCTGGCGGTGGGCAAGCAGGCTGACCTGGCCCTGTTCAAGCTCGATGAACTGCGCTTTTCCGGCAGCCACGATCCGTTGTCGGCGCTGCTGTTGTGCGGCGCTGATCGAGCGGACCGGGTAATGGTCGGCGGTCAGTGGCGGGTGGTCGATGGCCAGGTCGAGGGCCTCGATCTGAAAGGCCTGATCGCCGATCACAGCCAGGCGGCCCGGCAGTTGATTGCCGGCAGCTGACCGCCGGCTTTCGCCGACCCGTTGCAACCGGCGGGTCGGCGAAGGGGCTACAGCCCCAGCAGCGACAACATGATGAAGGTGGCAAACAGCACGAAGTGAGTCATGCCTTCGATGGCATTGGTTTCACCGTCATTGAGGTTGATCGCGCTGACGATCAGGGTGATGAAAATCATCACGGTCTGCACCGGGGTCATGGCCATCTGGAACGGCTGGCCGGTGTACAGCGCCATGGCTTCCATCACCGGCACCGTCAGGATCACCGTCGACAGCGAGGCCCCCAGGGCGATGTTGACCACCGACTGCATGCGGTTGGCCAACGCGGCGCGCAATGCGGTGAGGATCTCCGGCGCGGCGGAAATCGCCGCCACCAGGATCGCCGTGATCACCGGCGGCGCCCCCGTGCCTTCCAGCCCCAGGTCGAGAGGCTTGGACATCACCTCGGCCAGCGCGCCGATCACCACCACACCGAAGACCAGAATGCCGATGCTCAGCCCGAGGTTGATCGTCGGCGCCTGCTCGGACGGGTCCTTGGCCCGGCGCTTCTGCGGGTAGCTGTAGCTGAAGAAGTAACTGTGAGGCCCGACCTGCATCCGCAGGAACAACGTGTAGAGCACCACCATCGCGCCGATGGTGAAGGCCGAGTAGACCTTCCAGTCGGACTCGGGAATGAACTCCGGCACCACCATCGACACGCCCATGGCGGTGAGGATCATCACGCTGTAGGTGCGCGCCGAATCATCGTTGTACGACTGCTCGCCGTGCTTGATCCCGCCCATCAGCGCGGCCAGGCCGAGGATGCCGTTGATGTCGAGCATCACCGCCGAGTAGATGGTGTCGCGCACCAGGGTCGGCGAGGCCTCGTTGCTCATCATGATCGCCAGGATCACCACTTCCACCAGCACCGCGGCCAGGGTCAGGATCATGGTGCCGTAGGGGTCGCCGACTTTTTCCGCCAGCAGCTCGGCATGGTGCGCCACGCGCATCGAGGCGGCGACGATAAAGCCGATCAGTACCAGCCCGGACCCCAGCGCCACGCCCTGGCCGCTGTTGAGCAACACATGTTCCAGGGGATAGGCCACCAGCGCGGCGACCAGCGCCAGCAACAGGAAGGTTTCTTGCTTGAGTGACGTGAGCATTGCAGTCCTTTACACAATTCGAAACAAAGACAGGAGATGAGCTACAGACTGCAGCGAGTCACTAACGTTTCGTTACACCTTAGTGCACCAGGGGTTGGCATGCCGGGCGGCCAGCGCACTGGGTTGGCTCCCGGGGTTGCTTCCGGGCGCTTTCAAGCCCCTCCCTCTTCCACCAGCCGAACCGCCGTGCCAGGGCCTTCAGGCCCGGACAAACCCTGCCTCGGGGTTTTGTTGTCTTGTTGGTCAGCTATTTGCATTGGGCTGTCAGAGCCTGAAAGCCCAGCCCTCCCCACAACAACATGGAGTTCGAATTCATGCATAAACGTCCGTTGAAGAAGCTGCTGTGCGCCCTGACCGCGGCCATCGGCCTGAGTACCGGCCTGAGTGCCAGCGCGGCCGATCCGTTGAAAGTCGGCTTCGTCTACATCGGCCCGATCGGCGACCACGGCTGGACCTATCAGCATGAACAGGGCCGCAAGGCGCTGGTGGAAAAGTTCGGCGACCAGATCAAGACCAACTACGTGGAAAACGTCGCCGAGGGCGCGGATGCCGAACGGGTGATCCGCAATATGGCCAAGGACAAGTACGACCTGATCTTCACCACGTCCTTCGGTTATATGAACCCGACGCTGAAAGTGGCCAAGCAGTTCCCCAAGGTCACCTTCGAACACGCCACCGGCTACAAACAGGACAAGAACCTGGGCACCTACCTCGCGCGCACCTATGAGGGGCGCTACGTCGGCGGCTTCCTGGCGGCGAAGATGACCAAGACCAAGAAGATCGGCTATGTCGCCTCCTTCCCGATTCCGGAGGTGATCCGCGACATCAACGCCATCCAGCTGGCCCTGAACAAATACAACCCGGGCACCGAGATCAAGGTGGTGTGGGTCAACTCCTGGTTCGACCCGGGCAAGGAAGCCGACGCCGCCAATGCCCTGATCGACCAGGGCGCCGACGTGATTTTCCAGCACACCGACAGCCCGGCACCGATCCAGGCCGCCGAACGGCGTGGCGTGTACGCCGTGGGTTATGCCTCGGACATGGCGCACTTCGGGCCCAAGGCCGTGCTGACCTCCATCGTCAACAACTGGGGCCCGCATTACATCCAGGCCACCCAGGGCGTGCTCGACCACAGCTGGAAACCGCAGGACTACTGGGGCGGCCTGAAGGAAGGCACGGTTGAACTGCCCATCAGCGACCTGGTGCCGGCCCCGGTCAAAACCGAAGCCGAACAGATCATCGCCGACATCAAGAGCGGCGCCTTCCACCCCTTCACCGGGCCGATCAAGGACCAGGCCGGCGTCGAAAAACTCGACCCAGGCGTCAGCGCCAGCAACGCCGAACTGGCCTCGATGAACTACTACGTCGAAGGCATGAAAGCCGACATCCCGAAATAACCCCTCTGAACCTGTAGCCGCTGCCGCAGGCTTTCGCAGCGTTTTGACGCTGGCCTTTGCACGGCGTAGCGGAGGGCCAGCGCAGCCTGGCAGGCTCGGCAGCGGCTACAGTTTTATCGCGAACGACAAGGAGCAGACCCGCCCATGAACCCACTGCCCATCATCGATATCAGCCCGCTCTACCAGGATCATCCCCAGGGCTGGCACAGCGTTGCGCAACAGATCGACCAGGCCTGCCGCGAGTGGGGGTTCTTCTACATCAAGGGCCACCCGATCAGCCCCCAGCGCATCGAACACCTGCTGGACAGCGCCCGGCAATTTTTCGCCTTGCCCAGCGCCGAAAAGCTCAAGATCGACATCACCCAGACCCGCCATCACCGCGGCTACGGCGCCATCGCCACCGAGCAACTGGACCCGAGCAAACCCAGCGACTTGAAGGAAACCTTCGACATGGGCCTGCACCTGCCGGCCGATCACCCGGAGGTGCTGGCGGAAAAACCCCTGCGCGGGCCCAACCGCCACCCGGAGCTGCCTGGCTGGGAAACCCTGATGGAACGCCACTATCAGGACATGCAGGCCCTGGCCCAGACCCTGCTGCGGGCCATGACCCTGGCCCTGGGCATCGACCGCGACTTTTTCGACAGCCGCTTCGACCAGCCGGTGAGCGTGCTGCGGATGATCCACTACCCGCCGCGTCATAGCGCCAGTTCCGAGGAGCAGCAAGGCGCCGGTGCCCACACCGACTACGGTTGCATCACCCTGCTCTACCAGGACGCCGCCGGCGGCCTGCAAGTGCGCAATGTCCAGGGCCAGTGGATCGACGCACCGCCGATCGAGGGCACGTTCGTGGTCAACCTGGGGGACATGATGGCGCGCTGGAGCAACGACCGTTACCTGTCGACGCCGCACCGGGTCATCAGCCCGCTGGGGGTCGATCGCTATTCGATGCCGTTCTTCGCCGAGCCCCATCCCGACACCCGCATCGAGTGCCTGCCCGGCTGCCAGAGCGCCGAACAACCCGCAAAATACCCGGCCACCAGCTGCGCCGAATTCCTGCTCTCGCGCTTTGCCGACACCTATGCTTACCGGCGTGAGCGGGAAGACGCCTGAGCAACCGCTTGGTCAGGTTTTACCGAATATTTCAGCGAGCGCCTGTAGAATGGCGAGCTTTTCGCAGCACCCGACTGCACCTGATGAGACTGAACCATGTACGACTGGCTAAACGCCCTGCCCAAGGCCGAGCTGCATTTGCACCTTGAAGGTTCGCTGGAGCCCGAGCTGCTGTTCGCCCTGGCCGAACGCAACAAGATCGCCCTGCCGTGGAGCGACGTCGAAACCCTGCGCAAGGCCTACGCCTTCAACAACCTGCAAGAGTTTCTCGACCTGTATTACCAGGGCGCGGACGTGCTGCGCACCTCCCAGGATTTCTACGACCTGACCTGGGCCTACCTGCTGCGCTGCAAGGCGCAGAACGTGATTCACACCGAGCCCTTCTTCGACCCGCAGACCCACACCGACCGTGGCGTGCCGTTTGAAGTGGTGCTCAACGGCATCGCCGCTGCGTTGAAAGATGGCGAACAGCAACTGGGCATCACCAGCGGCCTGATCCTGAGCTTCCTGCGCCATTTAAGCGAAGAAGAAGCCGAGAAAACCCTGGACCAGGCGCTGCCGTTCCGTGACGCCTTTGTCGCCGTGGGCCTGGACAGTTCGGAAATGGGTCACCCGCCGAGCAAGTTCCAGCGCGTGTTCGACCGGGCGCGTCACGAAGGCTTTCTGACGGTGGCCCACGCCGGCGAAGAAGGACCACCGGAATACATCTGGGAAGCCATCGACCTGCTGAAAATCCAGCGCATCGACCATGGCGTGCGCGCCATCGAAGACGAGCGTTTGATGCAGCGGATCATCGACGAGCAGATCCCGCTGACCGTGTGCCCACTGTCCAACACCAAACTCTGCGTGTTCGACCACATGTCCCAGCACAACATCCTCGACATGCTCGAGCGTGGGGTGAAGGTCACGGTGAACTCGGACGACCCGGCGTACTTCGGCGGCTACGTCACCGAAAACTTCCACGCCCTGCACACTCACCTCGGCATGACCCAGGACCAGGCCAAACGCCTGGCCCAGAACAGCCTCGACGCGCGCCTGGTCAAACCGTAAGTCTGTCGCTGCTGCCGAGCTCGCGAAGCTGCGCGGGCCCGGCAGATCGCCGAGGGGTGCCAGGTCAGTGGACGGTGTCTGGTGTGGCCAGCGCAGCCTGCCGGCAACGGCTACACGCTGGCTTCGCTCAACTCCTCGAGGGTTTTGCCGCGGGTTTCCATGCCGAATAGCCAGACCACTGCCGCGGCAATCGCGAAGCACAGTGCCCCCAGGGCGAACACCCCGCCCTGTCCGGTGATCGGGAACACCAGCCCGGTCACCAACGGCCCGAGCAACGAGCCCACCCGCCCGATTGCCGAAGCAAACCCGGAGCCGGTCGCCCGCGCAGAGGTCGGGTACAACTCAGGGGTGTAGGTGTAGAGCACCGCCCACATGCCGAACAGGAAAAACTGCATCAACAGCCCGGAGCCGATCAGCAGGCTGACGTTGCCGCCAAACACCGCGCTCTGCCCGTAGAGAAACGCCATCACCCCGCCGCCCAACAGGGTGACGATGCACACCGGCTTGCGCCCCCAGCGCTCCACCAGCCAGGCCGCCATCAAGAACCCGGGAATCCCGCCCAGGGAAATCAGCACCGTGTAATACACCGACTGCGTGACCGCGAACCCCGACTGTTGCAGCAAGGCGCTGAGCCAGGACGTGAGCCCGTAAAACCCGAGCAGGGCAAAGAACCACACGCTCCAGATCATCATCGTGCGCTGGCGATAGAGCGGCGACCAGATCTCGCGCAACGCCGAAAAGAACGTGCCCGGGGCGCTTTCAACCCGGGGCAAGGCAATGGGCTCGGGCAGGTCGACACGCTGCAATGAAGCACGGACTTTGTCCTCGATGGCGCACAGCACCCGGTCCGCATCGGCGTGTCGCCCGGCCTGCTCCAGCCAGCGCGGCGACTCGGGAATAAAAAAGCGGATCACCAGCACAAACACCGCCGGTATCGCCAGCACCAGGAAGATATCGCGCCAGCCAATCAACGGCAGCAGGAAGTACGACAGCACCCCGGCGGCCACAAACCCCAGGGGCCAGAAGCCGTCCATCAACGCGATGTAACGCCCGCGGCGCTTGGCCGGAATCATCTCCGACAGCATCGATTGGGCGATTGGAAACTCCATGCCCATGCCGATCCCCAGCAGGATGCGGAACAGCGTCAGGCTCTCGACGGTCTGCGCCGTGGAGCACAGGTAACTGGCGATCCCCCAGAGCACGATGCTCCACTGGAACACCGGCTTGCGGCCGAAACGGTCGGCGAGCATTCCCGACAGGGACGCCCCGAGCACCATGCCGAAAAAGCTCGAACTGGCGAGCAACCCGGCCTGGGCCGAACTCAGGCCGAACTCGGTTTTGATCGAGCCCAGGAGGAACGTCATCATCGCCAGGTCCATGGAGTCGAAGAAAAACGCCAGGGCAATGATGATGAAAATAACCCGGTGATAGCCACTGATGGGCAACCGTTCCAGGCGCTCTGCGGCGCTGTACCCCTGAATATTCATAGCCCGTCCCCCGATTGATGGTCTGCAATCGAGTGTGCGCGATCGAGGCTGGCGGCTATTGCTGGATGCGACTCGGCTGCGTCCGAGAACGACGCGCGGGCCCTGTAATCATTGATCCAAAGCGCTGCCGGCGGGGTAGTGGGCGGAAATCGCGGCGCAGCGCGACTGGAGCATCTCGCGCAGCAGATTGACCGGTTTGCTCAACTGCGCGCGGTGGGCGCACAACAGGTTCAGCGGCGCACGCTCGCAGAGCAGTTCCGGCATCAGCACTTTCAGGCGCCCGGCCAGCACGTCGGCGGCCACATCGAGCCAGGACTTGTAGGCAATCCCCGCCCCGGCCACCGCCCACAGGCGCACCACATCGGCGTCGTCGCTGAAGCGGTCGCCGCTGACGGTCAGGCCCACTTCGCGCTTGCCGTCATGGAAACTCCAGTGGTCGTGGACCCGGCTGCCGAGCATATAAAGCAGGCAATTGTGCTGCGCCAGTTGCTCCAGCTGGCGCGGCTCGCCATGCCTGGCCAGGTAGCCGGGGGCGGCGCACAGCACCCGGCGATTCTGCGGGGCAACCGGCAGCGCCACCAGGCTCGAGTCTTCGGGCTCGCCGTAGCGCAGGGCGATGTCCACCGGCTGGCGAAACAGATCGGCGATGCGGTCCCCCAGCAGCAGGCGCAGGGTCAACTTGGGGTGCTCGCGCTGGAATTCGTCGAGCCAGGGCAGCAGCAGATTGCGCCCGAAATCCGAGGGCGCCGACAACTGCAGAATCCCGCTGACCTGATCCTGGCCGCTGGCCAGCAGACGCCGGCCTTCGTCGAGGTTGCTCAGGGCCGCGCGGGCATATTCGAGAAACCCCTCGCCCTCGGCCGTCAGGCGCAGGCTGCGGGTCGAGCGCGCCAGCAAACGCGCGCCCAATTGCAGTTCGATGCGTTTGAGGGCGGCGCTGGCCACGGCCGCCGACATGTCCATGACCCGCGCCGCGGCCGACAGGCTGCCCAGGTCGGCCGCGCGCACAAACAATTGCAGGTCGTCGAATCGCAGCATCTTGCACCCGGAATTATCAAAAAAATATTGAAAGAGCCTGCTCTTTTAGCCGGTTTTATCTTCAAGAGAAATAGCCAATCATCTGTCCATCGCCCCGCTAGCTACTTCAGGAACCCCACATGTCCCAGTCCTTCACCGCCATTGCCACCCTGATTGCCAAGCCCGATCAACAGGCCACGCTGCAGCGCGAGCTCAGCGCCCTGGTCCCACCGAGCCGCGACGAAGCCGGCTGCCAGTACTACAAACTGCACCAGGACGCCGCACAGCCCGGCACCTTCTACGTGCTGGAGCGCTGGGACGATGAGGCGGCCCTGGAGTTTCACAACAACACCGCGCACTTCCAGCATTTCATTGCCCAGACCCGCGAGGCGATCGAGCATTTCGAGCTCAAGCGCCTGCAGTTGATTATCTGACCCTCTTCGCCCCCTTCATCAGGAACCCAGCATGAAAGCCATCGCCTATTACAACGCCCTGCCGATCAACGACCCCAAGTCCCTGCAGGACATCGAACTCCCCGAGCCCGTCGCCGGCCCCCGTGATCTGCTGGTGGAAGTCAAAGCCATCTCGGTCAACCCGGTGGACACCAAGGTGCGCCAGAACGCCCAGCCCGAAGGTGGCGCGGCCAAGGTCCTGGGCTGGGACGTGGCCGGGGTGGTCAAGGCCGTGGGCAGCGAAGTCAGCCTGTTCAAGGCCGGCGACAAGGTGTTCTACGCCGGCTCCATCGCCCGTGCCGGCGGCAACAGCGAGTTGCACGTGGTGGATGAGCGGATTGTCGGCCATATGCCCAAGACCCTGGGCTTTGCTGAAGCGGCGGCCCTGCCGCTGACCGCGATCACCGCCTGGGAGCTGCTGTTTGAACGCCTGCAGATCCGCGAAGGCCGCGAAGACCAGGGCCAGAGCCTGCTGATCGTCGGCGCCGCCGGTGGCGTGGGTTCGATCCTGACCCAGTTGGCCAGCCAGCTCACCGGGCTCAAGGTCATCGGCACCGCGTCACGGGAACAGACCCAACGCTGGGTGCAAGACCTGGGAGCCGACCTGGTGATCGATCACAGCCAGCCGCTGAGCGAGGAACTCAAGCGTGCCGGCCACGCCAGCGTGACCCACGTCGCCAGCCTGACCCAGACCGATTTGCACCTCGACCAATTGGTGGAAGCCCTCGCCCCCCAAGGCAAGCTGGCGCTGATCGACGACCCGAAAAGCCTCGACGTGACCAAGCTCAAGCGCAAGAGCCTGTCGCTGCACTGGGAGTTCATGTACACCCGTTCGTTGTTCGAAACCCCAGACATGCAAGAACAGCATGTCTTGCTCAACCGCATCGCCGCGCTGATCGACGCCGGCACCTTGAAAACCACGGTCGGCGAGCACTTCGGCACCATCAATGCGGCCAACCTGCGGCGGGCCCATGCCCTGCTGGAAAGCGGCACGGCCAAGGGCAAGATCGTCCTCGAAGGCTTCTGAAGGCCCGGGCAGGCGGCATTGCCAAAGGGGCAATGCCGTCAGTCCGAGAGTTGACGCTTGTCATATTCATGACCGTATTCGGGTCTACACTGGAGGCCTTTGCAACGCAGTCTTTTACCCGAGGAGGTCAGTAATGAAGATCCTGATAAAAGAATTGGCGAAACCCCAAGGCTCCCAATGGCAGGTCCGCCTGGACCAGCATGCGGTCACCTTTCGCAGCGAAGCCGAAGCCCGCGCCTTCGCTCAAACCCTGGAAGCCCGTCTGCAAGCTCCCCACCGATTCCCCGAAAGCCAGCAGCGCGCTGCCGGCTGAGTCAGAGCTTCGCCGCCTCAACTGCCCTGGCGTTTTGCAAACGCCGGGTGAGCACGGCCATCGTCACCGCAAGAATGCCGCACAGGCTGATCACCATGGCCATCGGCATGGCGCTGCCATCGTGCAGGAACCCCACCAGCCAGGCCGCCCCGGCCGCCACACTGAACTGCAGGCAACCGAGCAAGGCCGAGGCACTGCCGGCGCGCGCGCCCTGACCGTTCATGGCGCATGCCGAGGCATTGGGAATAATGCAGCCAAGGCTGGCAATACACACAAACAGCGGCAGCAACAGCGGCCACAGCTTTTGCGTGTGCATTGAACTGATGCCCAGCAGGACCAGAGCCGCCGCCAGGTAGATCCACACCGTGCGCGCCAGCAGGAAGGTCGGGCCACGCTTGGCCAACAACCGCGCATTGATCTGCGCCACCAGGATAAAACCGCCGGCGTTGATCCCGAAGAACCAGCCAAAATGCTCGGCCGGCACCTCATACAGCTTGATGAAGATAAAGGGCGAACCGGCGATATAGGCAAACATCCCGGCAATCGCGATGCCGCCGGTCAGGGCGTGGCCGAGGAATATCCGGTCGGCCAGCAGGCGCCCGTACTGGCGCAACGAACCGGACAGCGGCTGGCGTGGCAGGCCGGCCGGCAGGCTTTCCGGCAAGCCCAGGGCCACCGCCAGGCCGGACAGGGCACTGAACGCGGTGAGCATGATGAAGATCGATTGCCAGCCATAGAGGTTCACCAGCAGGCCACCGAGCATCGGCGCCAGGATCGGTGCCAGGCCCATCACCAGCATCAGCTGGGAAAACACCTTGGCCGAACCCACGGCATCACATTTATCGCTGACCACCGCCCGGGAAATCACCATCCCTGCGCAACCGCCCAGGGCCTGGACGAAGCGTGCCGCAATCAGCCACTCAAGGTTCGGCGCATAGGCACAGGCCAGCGACGCCAGGGTGAACAAACTGACGCCGACCAGCAACGGCATGCGCCGCCCGAAGCGGTCCGCCACCGGGCCATAGGCCAGTTGGCCGATGGACAGCCCCAGGAAATAGGCCGCCAGGGTCAGTTGAACGTGTTTTTCATCGGTGCCAAAAGCCAGCGCCATCGCCGGAAAAGCCGGCAGATAGAAGTCGATCGCCAGCGGGCCAAAGGCGCTCAGGGCGCCCAGAATCAGGATCGTGCGTAAATTCATCAGGCATCCAAGTCGAGCATCAGTCAGCAACCCGACAGTCTAGCCGCGCTTGGATGCCTTGAACATTCCGATAGGTCGCTACCTATCAAAAAGACTCAGGCCAATTGCACCTTGTAGCCTTCGCCGCTGATCAGGCCGATGACCTCGTCGTCGGTCAGCCGGCTTTGCACACCGACCTCCTTCGCGCCCAGGTCGACCTTGACCTCGGCCGCCGGATCCTTGGCCTGCAACACCTGGGTAATGGCCTTGACGCAGTGGCCGCACGACATACCTTGAACATTGAATACTTGCATGAGGTTGCTCCTGTTGTGAGGGTTGGACGCAGTCTCTTCCTTGCCACCATGGCAAGGTCAAGTTCTGCGTTGCACTGCCGGGCTGGCAATCAGCGCCGCGCTCGGCCAAGCTTGCCCCTCTATGACACGACAGTAGGAGATTCAGCCATGCGCTGGTCAGCTTTCAGCCTATTCAGCCTGCTTGGTTTATTGGCAGCCGCGCCTGCGGCCAGCGCCGCCGGAGAAGACTACGGGGTTCTGATCATTTCCAGGGAACGCCTGGAAGTCGCCACCTCCTGCGAAATCGGCCTGTACATTCAGGATCAGTTGGCAGGCCGACTGTTTCAGGAGCAGTCCGCCTCGTTCAACCTGCCGCCAGGCAAAGTTTCGCTTCGCCTGAAACTGCTGCCGGGTCAGGCCCCGGGTTGCAGCCCCGGCCTGCTCGCACCGGGCTCCCAGGACATTTCCCTGAAGGCCGGTGACGTCGTCAAATACCGCATCGCCATGAGCGAGTCCGGTATTTACCTCAAACCCGCCGCCCTGGGTTATTGAGCGCGGGCCCCACACCGGGGCCGGCGAGACAAATTGAAGCACCCCGCGTCATGGTGCTTGACCTTGCCCGCATGGCAAGGTTGATCCTGTAGGCAACTTTTACAGGGAGTGTCAGCGATGTCTGAATCAACCACCTTCGACCTGCCCATTGCCGGCATGACCTGCGCCAGTTGCGCCGGGCGCGTGGAGCGCGCCCTGAGCAAGGTCGTCGGCGCTCGCGCGGTCAGCGTCAACCTGGCCACCGAACAGGCCCGGGTCGAGGCGCCCACGGACAGCTTGCCGGCTTTGCTGGAGGCGGTGCACAGCGCCGGCTACAGCGTACCGGCCCAGAGCCTGGAACTGAGCATCGGCGGCATGACCTGCGCTTCCTGCGCCGGCCGTGTCGAGCGGGCTCTGAACAAGGTGACGGGGGTCAGCCGCGTCAGCGTCAACCTGGCCAACGAACGCGCACATGTGGAGTTGCTGGGCCAGGTCGAGCCTGCGGTGTTGATAGACGCGGTGACCAAGGCCGGTTACAGCGCCAGCCTGTGGCAAGCCGACCAGAAAGCACCCGATGATCAGCAGCAACGCCTGCGCCGCGAACGCTGGACCCTGGTGCTGGCCATCCTCCTCGCGCTGCCCCTGGTCCTGCCGATGCTGGTGGAACCCTTTGGCCTGCACTGGATGCTGCCGGCCTGGGCCCAGTTCGCCCTGGCCACTCCGGTGCAATTCATCTTTGGCGCACGTTTTTACGTGGCTGCCTGGAAAGCCGTACGCGCCGGCGCCGGCAACATGGACCTGCTGGTGGCCCTGGGCACCAGTGCCGGTTATGGGCTGAGCCTCTACGAATGGGCCACGGCCATGCATGGCCACACCCCGCACCTGTACTTCGAAGCCTCGGCCGTGGTGATCGCCCTGGTGCTGCTGGGCAAATACCTGGAGAGCCGGGCCAAGCGCCAGACCGCCAGCGCCATCCGCGCCCTGGAAGCCCTGCGTCCGGAACGAGCCATACAAGTGATCGACGGCCGCGAACAGGACGTCGCCATCAGTGCCCTGCGCCTGGGCGACCTGGTCATGGTCAAGCCGGGCGAGCGCTTCCCGGTGGACGGCGAAGTGATCGAAGGCCAGAGCCACGCCGATGAAGCCCTGATCAGCGGCGAAAGCCTGCCCGTGCCGAAACAGCCGGGCGACCAGGTCACCGGTGGCGCCATCAACGGTGAAGGCCGGCTGCTGGTACGGACCCTGGCCCTCGGCGCGGAAACCGTGCTGGCACGCATTATCCGCCTGGTAGAAGACGCCCAGGCCGGCAAGGCACCGATCCAGAAGCTGGTGGATCGGGTCAGCCAGGTGTTCGTCCCGGTGGTGATCCTGCTGGCAGCGGTAACCCTGATCGGCTGGTGGCTGTACGGCGCACCGCTGGAAACCGCCGTGATCAACGCCGTCGCGGTACTGGTCATTGCCTGTCCCTGTGCCCTGGGCCTGGCCACGCCGACCGCCATCATGGCCGGCACCGGGGTCGCCGCCCGCCACGGCATTCTGATCAAGGATGCCGAAGCCCTGGAACGCGCCCATGAAGTCAGCGCCGTGGTATTCGACAAGACCGGCACCCTGACCTCCGGCACACCGCGGATCGCCCACCTGCGCGCGGTGGATACCGATGAAAGCACCCTGCTGCAACTGGCCGGCGCCCTGCAACGTGGCAGCGAACACCCCCTGGCCAAGGCGGTACTGGACCTGTGCGCCGAACGTCAATTGCCGGTGGCCGACGTCAGCTCCAGCCAGTCGCTGACCGGTCGCGGCATCGCCGGCAGCCTCGACGGCCGGCAACTGGCCCTGGGCAATAAACGCATGCTCGAAGAAAGCGGCCTGAGCGCCGGCGACCTGGCCGAGTCGGCCCAGGCCTGGGAGACCGAGGGTCGGACCCTGTCCTGGCTGATCGAGCAAAGTCCGCAACTGCGGGTCCTGGGCCTGTTCGCCTTTGGCGACACCCTCAAGCCGGGCGCCCTGCAAGCGGTGCAACAACTCAACGCACGCCATATCAGCAGCCACCTGCTGACGGGCGACAACCGCGGCAGCGCCAAAGTCGTGGCCGAGGCCCTGGGCATCACCGATGTGCACGCCGAAGTGCTGCCGGCGGATAAAGCCGCCACCGTCGCCGAACTGAAGAAAACCGGGGTGGTGGCCATGGTCGGCGACGGCATCAACGACGCCCCGGCCCTGGCGGCCGCCGACATCGGGATTGCCATGGGCGGCGGCACCGACGTGGCGATGCATGCGGCCGGGATCACCCTGATGCGTGGCGATCCGCGCCTGGTGCCTGCGGCCCTGGAGATCAGCCGCAAGACCTATGCGAAAATCCGCCAGAACCTGTTCTGGGCCTTCGTCTATAACTTGATCGGCATCCCGCTGGCGGCCTTCGGCCTGCTGAATCCGGTGCTGGCGGGCGCGGCGATGGCGCTGTCCAGCGTCAGCGTGGTCAGTAACGCCCTGCTCTTGAAGACCTGGAAACCCAAAGACCTGGAGAAGCTGGAATGAACATCGGCCAAGCAGCCAGCCACAGCGGCCTGAGCGCGAAGATGATCCGTTATTACGAATCCATCGGCTTGCTCAAGCCGGCCCATCGCAGCGACAGCGGCTACCGCCTGTATGGCCAGGACGACCTGCACACCCTGGCCTTTATCAAGCGCTCACGGGATTTGGGGTTTTCCCTGGAGGAAGTCGGCAAGCTGCTGACCCTGTGGCAGGACCGCCAGCGGGCCAGCGCCGATGTCAAAGCCCTGGCTCGGCAGCATATCGACGAGTTGAACCAGAAGATCCGCGAACTGGCCGCGCTGCGCGACACCTTGCAGGACCTGGTGGAGCATTGTCAGGGCGATCATCGACCGGACTGTCCAATCCTCAAGGAATTGGCATCGGGTAGCTGCTGCGAGCCTGTTCCGGCCTGAGCAATACCTGTAGCCGCTGCCGAAGGCGGCGCTGGCCCCCTGCAACGCACGTCATAGCGCTGACCTTTCACAGCGGCCCAAGCCTTCGGCAACGACTACCGATTCAGGGGCAAAAAAAATCCGGCCAAGGCCGGATTTTTTTGAGGCTTACTGCATCCAGGGCGGAGGCGGCGGCTCTTCGGATTTGCCGGGGGGCGCATCGTCAGCGGCACGCACCGCTTGCCGGCGTTCTTCGTCGAGACGCGCAGCTTCGATCTCGCGCATGATCCCGCCGACATCTGCCAGCTCTTCCGGCTCGTCGAACTCACCGGTCAGGACGCTGGCCGGGTGCAAGGTCCCGGCTTCGTACAGGGCCCACATTTCCTTGGCGTACTTGGTGCGCTTGAGCTCCGGGGCAAAGCGCCCGAAGTAGGACGCCATGTTGCCGACGTCACGCTCCAGCATGCTGAACGCGTGGTTGTTGCCCGCCGCATCCACCGCCTGTGGCAGGTCGATGATCACCGGACCGTCCGGCGTCAGCAGCACGTTGAACTCGGAAAGGTCACCGTGCACCAGGCCGGTACACAGCATCAGCACAATCTGCGAGATCAGGAACGCGTGATATTCACGGGCCTGGTCCGGCTCCAGCACCACGTCATTAAGGCGCGGGGCGGCGTCGCCGTATTCGTCGGCCACCAGCTCCATCAACAACACGCCTTCGAGGAAATCGAACGGCTTGGGCACTCGCACGCCGGCACTCGCCAAACGGAACAAGGCCGCCACTTCAGCGTTCTGCCAGGCATCCTCGGTTTCTTTACGACCGAACTTGGAGCCCTTGGCCATGGCTCGCGCCTGCCGGCTGTTACGCACCTTGCGGCCTTCCTGATATTCGGCCGCCTGACGAAAACTTCGTTTATTCGCCTCCTTGTAAACCTTGGCGCAACGTAACTCGTTGCCGCAGCGCACCACATAAACAGCTGCTTCTTTACCACTCATGAGTGGGCGCAGCACCTCGTCGACCAGACCGTCCTCGATCAGGGGTTCAATGCGTTTTGGAGTCTTCATCAGCTTTTATTGTGGGTCCTTTATTACCGAACACGCGAATGTCACTCGTTATACGGCAATCCTCGCATGGCGGGGAGAGGGTGCCGACCTATGAACCGCAGATAGCAACGGTAAAGATGCACTCAATGTGCCAGATAAATCGAACACATCAGCCGACGCCAATCGACCGACGCAGATCATAGCCCAGTGGCAGCCAGGCCGTGGGGATGCAAGTCGCAGACATTTCCAATACAGGCCGAGATATTTTTCCTTGTTTAGCGCAGGAATTTTCTCGAAGCACCTCAATTTTCCCTTTATGCAGCCGAAGTCATCAGGGACAAAAGGAGTTTGTTCGACAATCCGATAGAGACGTCAGCACCCGGCATTCGTTCGCCCTGCCTCGCTCGATGCCCGCCCAACGGACGCAAACCACCGCATTGTTTAAAGCTGCCGTTAATCCGCGAGTCATGTGCACGTCGTGGGCCTACAAGAAAAAATCTGGAGCGCGGATGAACATCAAACAGAAACTGACCTGGGCCTTTGCAATCATCGCCTGCTTGCCGGTGGTGCTGGTCGCCACGCTTGTGGTGCTGAACCTGCGCAGCGAGGCCAAGGACGATTTCGTCGACGGCAGCGCCCGGGAAATCCGCCAGGTCAGCAACGCCATGCAGCTGTTTTTCGAGGGCATCAGCCAGAACGTCGATTACCTGGCCAGCCAACCCCTGGTCAAGTCGGCCGACGCCAGCGTGAAGAGCCGCGTCGGTGCCGATGCCGCGCAACTCCCCGACGGCGAGCTGGACACGCAGCTGTTTGATCTGTTCGCCAGCCTGGCCGCCAGCCACCCGGCGTATTCCTATGTGTCCTACGGCCTGTCCAGTGGCGGTTACGCCTTCTGGCCCGGGGACCCGAAAATGTCCAACTATGACCCGCGCATCCGCCCCTGGTACAAGACCGCCATGGCCAACCCGGGCAAGACCGTACGGACTGCCGCCTATTACTGGGCCGGTGACGACGCCGTGCTGGTCAGCACCGTGCGCGCCGTGGCCAACCAGCTGGGCGCCCAGGGCGGCGTGGTCAACATCGACGTATCGCTCAAGCAGCTCACCGAGATCGTCAAGCAGATCAAGCTGGGCGAGTCCGGCTACCTGATGCTCCTGGAAAACACCGGCACCGTACTGGTGGACCCGAAACTGCCGGAACACAACTTCAAGGCCCTCGACAGCCTGGGCGCGGGTTATGCCCAACTGGCCAAGGCCGGCAAGGGCCTGGTGGAAGTCGAACTCAATGGCGAACGCTACATGGCCAACGTCTGGCCGTCGGAGCAATTGGGCTGGACCTTCATCGGCCTGATCAAACAGAACGAAGTGATGGGCGCAGCGACCCAGCTGACCTGGCTGATCGCACTCATTGCCGGCGTGCTCGCGGTGCTGTTTGCGGTGGTGGGCGCCAGTTTCGCCAGCGTGATCGTGCGCCCGATCCGCAGTGTGGCCAGCGGCCTGGAAGGCATTGCCCAGGGTGAAGGCGACCTGACGCAGAACCTCAACATCCGGGGCAGCGATGAAACCGCGCAACTGGCCAACTGGTTCAACCAGTTCCTGACCGCGATCCGCAATCTGATCCAGAGCATCGGCCAGGCAGCAAACAAGATTCTCGCCACCTCCCGCAGTTCGACCCAGGTCTCCAACGACATGGCCGAAGCCGCCGGACGCCAGCGCGAAGCCGTGGACATGGTCTCCACCGCGTTCCACGAAATGGTCGCCACCGCCAACGAAGTCGCCCGCTCCTGCAGCCAGGCCGCCGAGTCGGCTGACAGCGGCCAGCGCCAGGCCCGGGAAGGCCAGCAGCAGATCGACGCCGCCGTGCACAGCGTCGATCAGTTGAGCCAGGAAATCGAACAGTCGGCGCAGTCGATGCAGCAACTGGAACGCGACAGCAATGACATCCAGTCGATCCTCGGCACCATCCGCTCAATTGCCGAACAGACCAACCTCCTGGCCCTGAACGCGGCCATTGAAGCGGCCCGTGCCGGTGAACAGGGCCGTGGTTTTGCCGTGGTGGCCGACGAAGTTCGCGCCCTGGCCAAGCGCACTGCCGACTCCACCGCGGAAATCGACGGCCTGCTGGGCAACCTGGCCAAGCGCACCAGTGCGGTGACCCAGCAGATGCACGCCAGCCTGGAAGTGTCGCAGCAGTCAGTGAGCCGTATCGGCCTGGCGCGCAGCAGCTTCGGGCAGATCCGCGAGTCGGTGGACGTGATCCGCGACATGAACACCCAGATCGCCACCGCCGCCGAAGAACAGCATCAGGTGGCGGAAGACATCAACCGCCACATCAGCCAGATCCATGGCGATGCGCAGTTGGTGGCGGAACTGGCCAACTCGGCGCGCCAGGACTCCCAGAGCCTCGCCGGCCTGTCCGATGAACTGGACAGCCTGGTCCGCCGCTTCAAGACCTGATGCAAGCGGCGCCTGCCCCTGTCCGGCAGGCGCCCTCCTTCAGCGCTCGATAATCGCCGTCACGCCCTGGCCACCGGCGGCGCAGATCGAGATCAGCCCGCGCCCCTGCCCTGCCACCTCCAGCAACTTGGCCAGATTGGCCACAATGCGCCCGCCGGTGGCCGCAAACGGGTGCCCCGCCGCCAGCGAACTGCCCTTGACGTTGAGGCGGCTGCGGTCGATAGCCCCCAATGGCGCCTCAAGCCCGAGGCGGCTTTTGCAGTAGTCCGCGTCTTCCCAGGCCTTGAGGGTGCACAGCACTTGGGCTGCGAACGCCTCATGGATTTCGTAGTAATCAAAGTCCTGCAGCGTCAGCCCATTGCGCGCCAGCAAGCGCGGCACGGCATACACCGGCGCCATCAGCAGGCCCTCGGCGCCGTTGACGAAATCCACCGCTGCCGCCTCGCCGTCGCGCAGGTAGGCCAGCACCGGCAAGCCGCGTTCTTTAGCCCATTCCTCGCTGCCCAGCAGCACCAGGGAAGCGCCATCGGTCAGCGGGGTGGAGTTGCCGGCGGTCAGGGTGCCCTTGGCGCTGCGCTCGAACGCGGGCTTGAGGCTGGCAAGTTTTTCCAGGGTCAGGTCCGGGCGCAGGTTGTTGTCGCGGGTCAGGCCCAGAAAAGGCGTGATTAGATCGTTGTGCCAGCCTTCGGCATAGGCCGCGGCCATTTTCTGATGGCTTTCCAGGGCCAGTTGATCCTGCTCGGCGCGGGGGATGTTCCAGGTCTGCGCCATCAACTCGCAATGCTCGCCCATGGACAGCCCGGTGCGGGGCTCGCCATTGCGCGGCAGCTCGGGCTTGAGGTGATGGGGACGCAGTTGGAGAAAGGTCTTGAGCTTGGCGCCCAGGCTCTTTTCCCGATTGGCCTGCAGCAGGATTTTGCGCAAGCCCTCATTGACCCCGATCGGCGCGTCGGAGGTGGTGTCCACCCCGCCGGCAATGCCGCATTCGATCTGCCCCAGGGCAATTTTATTGGCCACCAGCAACGCGGCTTCCAGGCCGGTGCCGCAGGCTTGCTGAATGTCATAGGCCGGCGTGGTCGGCGCCAGGCGCGAGCCGAGCACGCATTCGCGCGTCAGGTTGAAATCCCGCGAATGCTTGAGCACCGCCCCCGCGGCGACCTCCCCCAGGCGCAGGCCGTGCAGGTTATAGCGTTCGATCAGGCCCTCGAGCGCTGCGGTCAACATCGCCTGGTTGCTCGCGGTGGCGTACGGGCCGTTGGAGCGGGCAAAGGGGATGCGGTTACCGCCGATAATCGCGACGCGGCGCAGCTGAGTCATGGAAAGCTCCCTATTCTGTGAGTGCGACAACCCACAAGCGTAGGTTGTATCTCGTGGATCGAACGACTGAAGGCCCGAGGTGGTCCACAGTCTTAACCCCCCAGCAACCAGGCTGAGAGTGGACCGGGCGCCGAACGCGTTCAGCACGCAGCAGTTTTCAGACAGCCTGAATCGGAGAGCATTCCATGTCTGACCGTTATATCGACTTCGCCAACTCGGCCTTCGGCCATCGTCTGGTCTCGGCCATTGGCCTGCCGTCACCGGTACGCCTGGAACGCTGGCAGGCCGGCCGCCTGCGGCCCATCGACGGTGCTCTGCTGATCGGCGGCGGGCCGCTGACGCAGCAGGTGGGTGAGTTGGCCAAGCGCCTGACCGATGCCACCTATCACTACGGCAACGACCCCAGCCTGGGCACCCCATGGATTCCCGGCCACGGACCCAAGCTTAAGGCAGTGGTGTTCGATGCCAGTGACCTGGTGCACACCGACCAGCTCAAGCAGTTGCGCGAGTTCTTCCAGCCGCTGATGAAAAACCTCGATCACAGCCCCCATCTGGTGATTCTCGGCCGCGCCCCGGAAACCCTCGACCAGCCCTTCGCCGCCAGCGCCCAGCGCGCCCTGGAAGGCTTCAGCCGTTCCCTGGCCAAGGAGCTGCGCGACGGCGGCACCCTGCAGTTGCTGTACGTGGGGGCCGGCGCCGAAGAACAGCTGGAAGGGGCGCTGCGGTTTTTCCTGTCGCCCAAGAGCGCGTTCGTCTCCGGCCAGGTCGTGCGCCTGCAGGCCTGCGCGGCCCAGGTGCAGGATTGGAGTCGCCCCCTGGCCGGGCGCAAGGCCCTGGTCACCGGGGCCGCCCGAGGCATTGGCGCCTCGATTGCCGAAACCCTGGCCCGGGATGGCGCCGACGTGGTGCTGCTCGACGTGCCCCCGGCCAAGGCCGACCTTGAGGCCCTGGCTGCACGCCTGGGCGGGCGCAGCATTACCCTGGACATCTGCGCCAGCGACGCCGCCGAACAATTGATCGCACAACTGCCCGATGGCATCGACATTGTGGTGCACAACGCCGGCATCACCCGCGACAAGACCCTGGCCAACATGACGCCCGAATTCTGGGATGCGGTGCTGGCGGTCAACCTCAATGCGCCGCAGATCCTGACCCAGGCCCTGCTCGACAGCGGCACCCTGCATGACGAGGGCCGGGTGATTCTGCTGGCCTCCATCAGCGGCATCGCCGGCAACCGCGGGCAGACCAACTACGCCGCGAGCAAGGCCGGGCTGATCGGCCTGGCCCAGGCCTGGGCGCCGCTGTTGCAGCAACGCGCCATCAGCATCAACGCGGTGGCACCGGGCTTTATCGAAACCCAGATGACCGCGCATATTCCCTTCGCCCTGCGCGAAGCCGGGCGCCGCATGAGTTCCCTGGGCCAGGGCGGCCTGCCCCAGGACGTCGCCGAAGCCGTGGCCTGGCTGGCCCAGCCCGGCAGCGGCGCGGTCACCGGGCAAGCCCTGCGCGTCTGCGGGCAAAGCGTATTGGGAGCATGACCATGGCTGAGCATTGGCAGCAACTCGACGCCCCACCCAAACTGCCCGAGCTGTACCTGCGGGCGGCCCTGCGCCGCAAGATCACCGGCACCCAGCTCCCGGAATCCGGCCTGCGGTTGTGGCTGGATGTCGAGCCCGGCAAGCTCGCGGCCTATCGCAAGGTCTGCGGCTTTGCCGAGAACGGCCTGCTGCCGCCCACTTATCCACATGTGCTGGCATTCGCCCTGCAGATGCAATTGCTGACCGCCAAGGACTTTCCGTTTCCGTTGCTGGGGCTGATTCACCTGGCCAACCGGATCCGTGTCATCCGCCCCCTGGGCGGTGTCGGCCGGCTGCAGGTCGGGGTGCGGGTGCGCAATCTGCAAGCCCATGCCAAGGGCGCGGTGTTCGATATCATCACCCAGGTCGACGACCAGCTTGGCCCCTTGTGGGAAGCCGAGAGCCGGATGCTGTGCAAAGGTGTGGAGCTGCCCGGTACGCCGCCGGCCGACAGCCTGCAGGCCTCCACTGCCCTTGAAGAGCTGACGCGCTGGCAAGCCCCGGCGGACATCGGTCGGCGTTATGCCAAGGTGTCCGGGGACTACAACCCGATCCACCTTAGCGCCGCCAGCGCCAAACTGTTCGGCTTCCCCCAGGCCATCGCCCATGGCCTGTGGAACAAGGCACGTACCCTGGCCGCGCTGGCCGAGCATCTGCCGGCGGCCAACATCGAGATTGCCGTGGAGTTCAGGAAGCCGGTGCGCCTGCCCAGCGAGGTCACGCTGCTGAGCAGCGCGCCAGGCTCAAGCGGCGATCTGCAACTGGTGGGTGCAGGCGAGTTGCAGCACATGTTGGGCAGCTGGCGCCCGATTGCCTGAGCGGCGTCTCAACCGCGACGAATCAGGAACACGCCCGCCAGGATCAACACCAGCCCGGCGGCCTTGCCGACACTGATCGGCGCCTCGCGAAAACCGGCCCAGCCGAAGTGGTCCAGGGCCAGCGCCATGCCCAACTGGCCCGCCAGGACCAGGGACATAAACAGCATGGCGCCGATCCGCGGGCCGGCGAAAGCCGCCGTGGTGATGAAAAACGCCCCCAGCAGGCCACCGCACCAATGCCACCAGGTCAGGCCCTTGAGCGCCCCCAGGCTCGGCACTTCACGTTGCATCATCACCAGCACCAGCAGGGCCAGGGTCCCGACAAAAAAGGAAATCAAGGCCGCGGCCAGCACACTGCTGACCTGCTTGGCCAACTGGCCATTGATTCCGGCTTGCAAGGGCAAAAAGGCACCGGCAATAAAAGGCAGGCACAACAGCCACCAGACTGGGGCGGGCATAAGGAACTCCGGCAGGATTTTTGGCTGCGCAGTATAGGTTAATCCGCCCGGCGATAAAGATGGGTGTAGCGGGTCAACACTTAAACTCCCTCGCCCAGCACCTCGAGCGCTGAATCCGATGATTAATTGTATATATATAACTTAAGTTTTAAGCCGCCCCACGCCCACCGACAGAAAGCTGACAGCCTTTGATTTCAAAGGCTTTTATCGCAACAAAATACCGTCACCCTCCCCCTTGGTATTAGTCACTACGCGAGATCGGAGAGCCAATATATAAGTTGTTAATACCAAGTTGAGAATGGTGGGAAACAGCCCCTGAGCCTTTTATGTAGACAACGGACGAAGGCATCTCCAGCGACAGAACTGGAGAGCTATCGAAAACAACGAACGTTGTACAGGTGCAAGGAATTTCTCTCATGAACACTCAAGTCTGGTTGAAAACAAGCACAGCAATAGCCCTTATCCTCTCCCTCAGCCTGGCAGGCTGCAGCAGCGGCGGTGGCGGCCACAAAAGCAGTTCCAGCAGCTCCACCCCTGACAGCACCACCGGTACCGGCGGCGGCACGGGTGGTGGTACTGGCGGTGGTACCGGTGGAGGCACCGGCGGTGGCACTACCACCCCACTGGTCACCAGCAGCCTGGTGTCCACCGTGGGTAGCACCGTCAGCGGCGTAGGCAATGGCGTCAGCGACCTGGGCGACTCCCTGGCCGCGGTTCCAGTGGTCGGCGGCGTGGTCCAGAGCGCCGTCAATACCACCGGCAATGTGGTCGACACCGTGGGTTCGAGCTTGACCAACGGCCTCGGCAAACTGGGCACCGACCCTAAAGCCGTGAGCAAAACCACCGCCGTGGTGGGCAATGTCGTGAGCGATGTCGGCAACGGTGTTTCCGACCTCAGCGGCAAACTCGCCACCACCACCCAAAGCGTTCCAGTGGTGGGTGGCATCGTCACCAAAGTCGCTCCGGTGCTGGACGGTGTGGGGGACAGGGTGACCATGCTCGGCAACACCCTGAATACCGTGACCAGCAGCGGCCCGGTCGGCAACTTGACCGATGGCGTGGGCAACAATGTGCTGGTGCCCGTGGTCACCCTGGCGGAAGGCCTGACCGGCAAAGTCGGCAGCGCAACCGGTCTCGGCGCTCCGGTCAAAGGGGTACTCAATGGAGTCGCCCAGGCGGTTGACGGTGCCGGCGATAAAGTCACCGATGCCGGTGACGGCAACCCGCTCACCGACACCCTCGGTGGCGCCCTGAGCAACGTCGGCACCGCGGTCGGCAAAGTCGGCGGCTATGTCAGCCCCAACGGCACCGGCACAGGTTCTGGAGGCACCAGCAACAACGGCCTGCTGGAAACCGTGGGCGGCGCAGTGGCCAATCTCAGCAACGGCCTGAACGCTGGCAACAGCAATGGCGTGGTCAGCGCTGGCGGCGTGGCCGGTGCCTCGATCGGCGGCCTGATCGCTTCGGTCGGTGGCGCCCTCGGCGGCAGCGGCAGCCCGAACCTGGTGGTCAGTGCTCCTCTGGCCAGCGTCGGCGGCAACTTCGGCTCGGCGCTCAACCCGGTCACCAGCAGCGTCAGCGGCCTGACTCAACAAGTCGGTGCGGCCACCGGCCTC
>NZ_ATLP01000107.1:0-179458 GCF_000416215.1 Pseudomonas sp. CF161 | reverse complement strand
CCTGGGGGGCCGAACACACCGCCAGGAGCGCGAGCGCGAGGCTGCGGCGCGGGGCCGATGAACGACTCATGGGTGCAGCGGAATCTGTAGCGTCTGGGCGCCGCCGGCATCAGTGACCAGGCGCAGGCGCAGGGTCTGCGGGGCACCGTTCAGCTGGCTGCGGGGGATGCGCCAGGTGGCGCTGCTGAAGGGCGCCAGGCTGCTCTGGTAGTCCAGCGGCGCGCTGGCGGTGCCGGCCAGTACGCTGGCCTCGGCAAACGTGGCGTAGTAACCGGTTGGGTTGCGGGCTTCTATCAGCCAGTCCTGGCCCTGGCTGCCAAGGCTGAACTTCAGGGCCTGGGGCAGGTGCTCCTGGGCGCCGGCAATGCTGGCCGGGCGGTAAAAGATTTTCAGTCGATGGCGCGGCATCACCACGAACTGGTTACGCCCTTCGCTGTCCGTCTGGTTCGGTGGTATCACCAGCACATTAAGGAAAAACAGCGACTCACGATCCGCCGCCAAGCCCTCCCCGGTGAAGCGCAGGCGCAGGGTCTGGCCGCTGTTGCCTTCGATCCGGAACATCGGCGGGGTGACGTTGAAGGGCGCGTCGGCGTTCTGCGCGGTGCTGTCTTCGTTACCGCTGTCGACCCAGGCCTGGACCAGGTTCGGGTAGGGGTCGCGGTTGCTCAATTGCAGGGATTTTTCCCGGGCATCGCCGGGGTAGATGATACGGCTGCCGGTGATCACCACACTGGCTTGTGCAGGGTGTGCACAGATCGCCAGGTACAGCAGGGTGCTGGTGAAGTACAGCAGGGTGCGGATGGTTTTCGGCATGCAATAGACCTCCTGCCGCAGCGGGTAAACGCTGTGGTTGGGTAGATTTGAATGGGTGGCCGGGCACACGCGGTGTTGCGCTTAGGGGGGCGTGGTGGTCAGTGGGCAAGCTTAGGGAGCGCGCCGGGGCGGTTGAATAGTACGGGTACTAAGCGGATGGACGGCACGTGGTGCGCGGGGGGTATTCGTTATTGTCCTATTCAGCGGTGCGGGCCGCGGTAGGCAGAATCCGCGGACGTCGATCCAGGTCGATATTCTTTGAACCTACCGCTAGGAAACCCATTCCATGATGAAACAAACCCTGATCACTCTGGCCCTGCTGGGCGCTGTCCAGCAGGTCCAGGCCTCGCAAATCAAATTCCTGGGCGAGATCGTCGATGAAACCTGCACCCTGGATGTCAACGGCACCAGCAACCCGACCATCCTGCTGCCGTCGATCTCCAAGAAAGAGCTGGCCTCGATTGGCCAGACGGCGGGTGAGGCACGCTTGACCCTGACCCTGAGCGGCTGCACTGGTGGCACCGCGAGCCGCACTATCACGGCCGCGTTCCTGCCCAATGGCGATGTCAACAATCAGGGCCGCCTGGCCAACGAAGCACCGGGTGGCAGCGCCAAGGTCAGCCTGCAACTGCTGGACGACACCACCCCGATCAACCTCGCATCCGGCGAGTTGAGCCGGGTCACCCTGGTGGAAGAAGGTGAATCCACCGCGGGCGTGAGCAAGGTGCTCAACGTGCGCTACTACGCCGAAGAGTCGGGCGTCGAAGCCACCGCGGTGGAAGGTTCGGTGCAATACAGCATCAGCTACCTCTAAGGTCACTCCTGGCCTGCGGTGCGACGCTTGATGTCGTCCAGCAGGCCGTTCAACACCCGCACCAAATGCGCCTGGGCCTGAGCCATATCGGCGCCCGCGCCGGCGGCATTGCGTACACCTTCACAGGCTTGCAGCAACCCTGGTGCATCAATGGTGCAGGCCAGCCCTTCGAGGCGATGCATGAACTGTTCGATCGCGTGGTCGTCGCTGTTGGCCAAGGGGTGTTGCAGGCGCTCGCATTCTTCGATCAGGTTGCGCCGCAACTCCTCCAACAACCGGTTGATCAGGCTCGAATCGGCGCCGGCCAGGCTTTCCAGGTGGCTCAGGTCGAAGCCCGGGGCTGCGCTGTGCAGGCGTGGCAAGTGGGGGTGCGTGGCTTGCCCGGCGAGTGCTTCACGCAGACGGGCGAGGGTCACGGGCTTGATCATCAGGTCGTTCATGCCGGCATCGTGACAACGCTGGGTTTCCCCGGTCAGGGCACTGGCGGTGTAGCCGATGATGGGGTGCGCCGGCAGGTCCAGGGCTTGCTCGCGTTGACGAATGGCCCGGGCCAGGGCGTAACCGTCCATGCCGGGCATGTTGCAATCGCTGATCAGCAGGTCGAAGGGCTCGCGCTCCCAGGCCTCCAGGGCCGCTGCGCCGCTGCAGACGAAGGTCGCGCGGTGGCCGAGGCTGACCAACTGTTGCTGCAGCACCAGGCCGTTGGTCGAGACATCGTCCACGATCAGCACCTTGAGCGCCTGGCTGAAAGGCTGCGGCAGATGGCGCTGTGGATCGGTGCCCAGGGCCGGCGCCGGCTGCCAGGTCAGGGGCAGTTCGACACTGACCTGGCAGCCCTGGTTGGGCTGGCTGTCGAGCCAGATCCGCCCACCCATCAACTTCACCAGTTGGCTGCAAATGTTCAGCCCCAACCCGGAGCCGCCATACAGGTGCGCGACCTCGGCGTGGGCCTGCATGTAGGGTTCGAAAATCCGTGGCTGGATGGCCTTGGAGATACCGATGCCGGTGTCGCTGACCTGCAGGGTCAACAGGCTCTTGTCGCCCCCCAGGTCCAGCTCTTCGACGCTGAGCCGGACCTGGCCGCGGGCGGTGAACTTCAACGCGTTGCCCAACAGGTTTTGCAGCACCTGGCGCAGGCGCATGGGGTCCAGCCAGTAGTGGCGCAGGGGCGTCAGGCCGGAGCAGTCGAGGCTCAGGGCCAGGCCGCTCTGCCGGGCCTGGGCGGCAAACAGATCGAGGCAGTCTTGCAGCAGCGGCGCCAGGGCCACGGGCTGCGGGGCCAGTTGCATCTGCCCACTCTCGATCTTGTCGAGGTCGAGGATATTGCCGATCAGGTCGATCATCGAGTTGGCCGACTGCTGGGCGATCCGCAGGTTTTCCGACGGTGCCCGTTCGCTTCGGCTTTCCAGTTCCAGCAGGCCGACCAGGGCGTTGAGCGGGGTGCGCAGTTCGTGGCTCATGGTGGCCAGGAACTCGCCCTTGGCGGCGCTGGCATCGACCGCGGTCTGCTGCGCCTCGCGCAGTTTGAGTTCCAGGCCCTTGCGTTCACTGATATCGATCCAGCCGCCGAGCAGGCCCTGCAACTTGCCGCGCGCGCTGTAGAACGGCACCAGCCAATGGTAGATATGCCGCCGCTCGCCGTTAACCTCGATGCAACCGTCGAAAAACTGCGGCTGGCGGTTGTCCAGCAGCAGCCGGTATTGCTCTTCCAGGTTCAGCGCCAGGCTGTGGGGCGCCATGCCCTGCTGCTGCGGGGTGGTGCCTTGCAGCTGTTCCAGGGCACTGCCGAAAAAGCTTTCGTAGGCGCGGTTGCAGGTGCTCAGGCGCAACTCCAGGTCCCGCACGTACAGTGGCGTCGGCAAGCCGTTGAGCAGGGAAAACTGAAAGGCCAACTGGTCGCTCAACTGATGCTGGGCGGCACGCCGTTGGCGCACCTGGACCTTGAGTCGCCAGTTCCACAGCAGCGACAGCAGGACCACCACCAGCGCCAGGACCACGGCGTGCCAGAAGCCATCCGGCAGTTGTTCCCAGGGCGCGTGATCGGCCTGGGGGCTGCTCAGCAGCTTGACCCGGCCATTGAGCTCGCCGGCCACCGACCCGAGCAACTTGTCGAGAATGCCGCGCAGCTCGGGGGCGTCGGGGCTGATGGCAAATACCTGGGGCAGGGACATGGCCTGGACGGTCTGCCCGGCTCGCAGGTCGCGTCCGCTCAGCCACGGCTGGCGTCCACGGGTGCAGAGCGCGGTGTACAGGGTGGCGTCGACCTTGCCGTTTTCCACCAGGGCCAGGGCCTGCTCGGTGGTTTGGGTGCGCACCACCTGGACGCGCGGGTAGCGGGTCTGCAACCAGCTGTCCAGGGGGTGATTGAACGGCAAGGCCAGGCGGCGGCCGACCATGGCTTCCAGGGAGCTTGGCGAACTGGCGTCGCGGCGAATCACGAAGGTCCAGGCCTGGGCGCCGAAGGGTTCGCTGAAGGCCAGGGTCTGCCGGCGTTCGGCGGTGGCCGGCAGGCTGGTGGCCAGTTGCGCGCGGCCGCTTTGCAGCAGTTGCTGGTCGGCCGCCGGCGACTGGCTGGCGAGCACTTCCAGTTGCAGGGGGTAGACGTCGCCCAGGCCCCGCAGGATCTCCATGCCCAGGCCGATCCACTGGCCCTCGTTGTCGCGGTAGAAGTAGGGCGGCTGCTCGCTGGCAATCAGGGTCAGGGTCGGGTGCTGGTGCAGCCAGTCACGCTCTTTGGGGGTCAAGGCAAAGGCGTCCGCCGGGGCGAACAGCCGGGTGGACTGGGTGCGCTGCTCGATGATCTCGCGATTGCGCGCCTCGGAGATGCTTTCCAGGGTCACGTTGATCAGGGTAATCAGGTCGTGCTGGTTTTCCCGGGCGGCGAAGGAGAAACCCTCGCTGCTCAGGTGCGCGGCGAACTTGTTCTGCAACTTCATCTCGGGCAGGGCAAGCATGTGGAAGTTGGCCCGAACCTTGTCGCCGATAAAAGCATCGACTTCGCCCTCCGCCAGGCGCCGCAGGCCTTCGGCGGTGTTCACAACCGTGCTCAGCTTGGCGTGGGGGTAGGCCTGGAGCACGGTGGACAAGTCCATGTAGTCGGCGAGCAGCAGGACCCGTTTGCCTTCGAGGTCGGGGGGCAGGCTGTTGTCGGCGCTGCGGCCGACGATGATCGGTGCATTGGTCAGGTAGGGGCGGCTGAGTATCAGCCTGGCATGTTGGCGCTCAAAGTCGGTGACCCGGGTCAGCAGGTCGATTTCCCCGGATTTGAGGCCGTCTATGGCCGCCGCCACGCTGGGGTAGGACACCTCCTCGATCGACAGGTCGAGAAAGTCCCCGACCAGTTGCAGGTAGTCCTCGGTGATGGCGCGCAGGGCCAGGTTGGCGCTGCCCTCGCGCACGTGTTCGGGTGGCATGATGCGCGCCACGCGCAGGGTCTTGCTCGGCAGTGACTGACGCATGGCGTTGAGCTGGGCCAGGCTCGCCGAGGTCGGCTCGGGGGTGTTGGCCACGGCGTTGAGGCCTGTCAGGGCGCACAGGCCAAGCAGGCACAGGGCGATCAGGGGCCGCAGCAAACGATGCATGGCAGTCACCTTCACGTCAGGCCTTTTTCCTGGATGTAGAGGTAGAGCGCGGCGTTGGTGTCCAGGCCCAGCTTGCGCATGGCGCTGATCTTCTGGGTGCTGATGGTTTGCTTGCTGCGGTTCAGGAGCAGGGCGATTTCGCCGATGGTCAGGCCGCTGCCATACAGGCGCAGGACCTCGACTTCCCGTGGCGAGAGTTCTTCCATTTGCAGCAGCGGTTTGCCGTGCTCGGCCTCGCCCAGGTCCAGCAGTTGCCTGAATACGGGCGAAAGAAAGGGCGCGGCGGCACTGGCGCCAATCGCCTTGGGCAAGTCATTGAGCAGCCCGCGCTTGCTCACCAGGCCCTGGATCCCGAGCTTGAGCACCGAGCCGATCAGTGCCGGGTTGTTGAGCATGGTGACCACCACGATCGCCAGCTGCGGGTAGCGCCGGCGCAGTTGCTGGATCAGGCGCAGGCCATCGACCTGCTCGCTGCCGGGCATCATCAGGTCGGTGATCAGCAGGTCGCAGGGTTGCCGGCCGAGAAGTTCGAAAAGCCCGCCGACGTCCTGTGCTTCGCCCACGATCGACAGCTTGGGGTTATCGCTCAACAGGGCGCGCATGCCGATCAGTGTGATGGGGTGGTCATCGACGATCACGGTTTGGATGGGCATCGGGTCGGGTCTCTTTTGATTCAGGGGAGGGGGGCTTGCTGGCCTGGCAATAGGGCTCCATTGACCGCTTGTCAGGGGGTGTCTTGTCTGGGGGGGTAGCGAGGGGCCGCGATTCTATAGAGGAAAGCCTGTCATCTGCCTGAATATGCGGGGCTTTTTTTGTAAAGAAATGTACTGCGTCCGCCGCTGGCTCGGCCGGTCGAAGTGCCGCGCGGCTGAGGTTTTAGTACTTGGCTGATAGGACTCGGTTCGCTGTTTTTGCACCATGGCGCCCTTAATTCGATGCGTCCGGTCACTGACTCGACCGGGCGTGCCCCGAGCCCGTCGCGGGGTCTTTTGCCGCGCCCTGCGTCTTCAGGAAAGCCAGTCATGAACCACCTCCCGGCCCGCCGTCGTTACGCTGCACTGCTGTGCGCCACCCTGTGCTCCCCGGCCTTGGCCGAAGAGGCGCTGGTCCTGCCGGATCAGGTCGTCAGCGCCCATGAAGGGCCGCTCGCTCCGGGGCTGGAACTGGACACCCTGAGCAGCACCGGTTCGCGGCTGGGCCTTGACCTGCGTTCGACCCCGGCTTCGGTCAGCGTGGTCACCCGCGAGCAGATCGAGCGCCGCGGTGCCCGCACCACCGGTGAGATGCTCGACAGCGTGCCCGGGCTCAATGCCTCGGCACCGCCGGGCATGGGCAATGCCGTAAGCTGGCGCGGTTTTGGCGGCGGCCAGGTGAGCCAGTTGTTCAACGGCATCGGCCTGCATTACGACAGCATCACCGCGCGCCCGGTGGACGGCTGGATCTACGACCGGGTCGAAGCCATTGGCGGCGCCTCGGGGTTTTTGAACGGTGCCGGGGCGGTCGGCGGCTCGCTCAATTACATTTCCAAACAGCCGGTGCGCGGCCACGACTTCAACCAGGCTCGGCTGCGCCAGGGCTCGGACCGCAACGGTGAAACGGCCCTGGGCTTCAACCACGGCCTGGGAGAAAACCACGTCGCGCGCCTGGACTTCAGCCACAGCCAGGGCCGTGGCCATGCCGATCGCGAGCGGCGCGAGGCCTTCACCAGCGCCTTCTCCCTGCTCAGCGATATCAACGCGCAGTTCAGCCACACCCTGGCGCTGGAGTATCAGGAAGAACGGGTCGACAACCCCTACTGGGGCACGCCGGTGCTCAATGGCGGCGGGCGCACGATGAAGATCGATCGCCGCGACCGGCTGCGCAATTTCAATGTCGACGACAGCCTCTACCAGCAGCGCGTGCACTGGCTGCGCTCACTCAGCGAATACCGGTTCGACGAGGCCACCGAGCTGCGCAACACCCTCTACCGCTACCAGGCCACGCGGCAGTTTCAGAACCTGGAGAACTACCGCTACAACGCCGACAACAGCGCGGTGATCCGCTCCGGCGCGCTGCTGCAACGCCATGAGCAACAGGTCACCGGCAACCGTCTGGAGCTGCACCGCGAGCAGCCGCTGCTGGGCCTCGACAGCCGCTGGCTGGTGGGCCTGGACTACAGCCATAACGTGCAGATGCGCCTGCCGCGCTCGCTGCCCGGGGTGGTGGATCAGGTGGATCCGGGGGATTTCGACCCGGGCAGTTTCTGGGACATCCCCGGCATGCAGCGCGGCTTCCACAAGGACCGGCGCAATCAGGTGGACACCCAGGGGCTGTTTTTCGAGCACCACCTGCAACTGACCGAACGCCTGTCGCTGCTCACCGGCCTGCGCCATGAGCGCATCGAGTTGCAGGTCGACAACTACCGTGCGGTCAGCGCCAGCAACCCGGCTTATTTCAGCCGTGATTACGCCTCCACCACCGGCCGCGCCGGGCTGGTGTACGAGCTGACGCCGCACGCCAACGTCTATGTGCAATACAGCACCGCCGCCGACCCGCCGGCCGGCATGCTCGCCACCGCGACCCTGGGCCAGGTCGAGGATTTTGACCTGACCCGTGGCCGCCAGTTGGAAGTCGGCGCCAAGTTCGACTTCCTCCAGGGGCGAGGCGCCGGCACCCTGGCCCTGTACCAGATCGAGCGCAAGAACCTGGCCATGGCCGACCCGCTCAACCCCGGGCAAAGCCTGGCGGTCGGCCAGCAATCGAGCCGTGGCCTGGAACTGGCCGGCTCGCTGCGCCTGACCCCGCACTGGTTGGTGGAGGGCAACCTGGCCTACACCGAGGCCTGGTACGACGATTTCAGCGAGCGGGTTAATGGCGTGAGTGTCTCGCGCAATGGCAATACCCCGGGTAATACGCCGCGTCAGGTGGCCAACCTGTGGCTGACCTGGGACCTGGACCCGGCCTGGCAACTGGGGCTCGACGGTCGTCATGTGGCCCAGGTGTATGCCGATGCGGCCAACGACCGACGGGTTCCGGGGTATCAGGTGTTCGGCGCATTCGCTGGTTACCGCTTGAGCGCCGATACCCGCCTGACGGCACGGCTGCGCAACCTCACGGACGCGCTGTATGCCGAGCGCGCCACCGGCACCCAGCTCTACCTGGGGGCGCCGCGCAGCCTGGAGCTGGCGTTGGATACGCGGTTCTGACGCCCTGATGAAACGTTACTTGTACCTGTGGCACCGCTGGTTGGGGATTGGCCTGTGCCTGTTGTTGGCGCTGTGGTTTTTCTCCGGGGTGGTGATGCTGTATGTCGGCTACCCCAAGCTCACCCCGGCCGAACACCTGGCGCGGTTGCCGCCGTTGTCGGCTCAGGGCTGCTGCGTCGACCTGGGCGCGGCGTTGCAGGCGGCGCAGCGCGAGCAGGCACCGAGCAGTATTCGCCTCAGCAGCCTGGCCGGTCGCCCGCATTACCTGCTGGGCTACCGCGATGCCGGCAGCGTCGCGGTGGATGCCCGAACCGGGCAGCGGGTCGTGCCGAACCTGGAGCTGCTGGTTGCCAGTGCCGAACAATTCGACCCGGCGCCAGCGCAGTACCTGGGCTCGGTCTGGGAAGACGCCTGGAGCCATTCCCGCGCCCTGGACCACGAGCGTCCGCTGCACCGCATCCAGTTGCAGGACCGCGATGCCCGGTTGCTGTACCTCTCCGGGCAGACCGGCGCGGTGGTACGCGTGGCCACCGGGGACGAACGCCTGTGGAATTGGGTCGGGGCCTGGCTGCACTGGCTTTATCCATTGCGCGGCGGGGTGCTGGATGGGGCCTGGGGCTGGCTGGTGACGTCCCTGGCGTTCGCCGCCAGCCTGATGTGCCTGGCGGGGATCTTGGTCGGGCTGTTGCGCTGGCGCTTTGCCAAGCCTTACCGCAGCGGTGCGCGCACCCCCTATAAAGGCATCGCCCGCTGGCACCATCTGCTTGGCCTGGTGTTCGGCAGCCTGGCGTTGACCTGGGTCGTCAGCGGCTGGTTGTCGATGAACCCGTGGCGGTTGTTCGAGCATCCGCAAGCCTTGTCCAGCGCCGCTTACCAGGGCGGGCCCTTGCTGCCCGAGGCATTTGCCCTGGGGACCGGCGAGGCCCTGGCGCGCTTCAACAGCGACGGCTTTGTACCCCGGGAGATCGAATGGCGGCGGATCGGCGGCCAGGGTTATCTGCTGGCCCGGGATGGCGCTGGCGCGGTGCGCCTGCTGGACGGCGACGGCCGCCTGCATCGCCGCCTGGAGCCCCAGGCCCTGGCCCGTGCCGCCTCGGCGATGTGGCCGGCCGGCACGCTGCAAGTCGACACCCTGGAGACCTACGACGCCTATTACTACGGCCGCGCCGAGCACAGCATGCTCGGCCACCTGGACAAACCCTTGCCGGCCCTGCGCTTGCGTTTCGACGACCCGGCCAGCACCTGGCTACACCTGGACCCGCGCAGCGGCGCGCTGATCGAGCAACTGGACGAGCGTCGCCGGGTCTATCGCTGGCTGTTCAACCTGCTGCACAGCTGGGACTGGCTGCCGCTGCTGGAGCGTCGACCGCTGTGGGACGGTTTGCTGATCAGCGCCAGTCTCGGCGGCTTGCTGCTTAGCCTGAGCGGCACCTGGCTCGGTTGGCGTCGGCTGCGGCCGCGCAAACCTTCGGCCAGGCGCCGGGCGGCGTCGCGACAGTAAGGGGCGTTTGCTCCCCCAGGTCGGGCTGGCGCGCCGGGGCGAAGTGGCCCCAGAACAGGACTGCTACGCAGTCCGGCGGGAGCAAGCTCCCTCGCCACGGGGGGCTAGAACGTCTGCCCCAGGTTCAGGTACAGCGCCTTCTGCTCGTCGTCGTTGACGCCGTAGCTGAAGTTCAAGGGCCCCAGGGGGGTGTCGAAGCCGAGGAAAATACTCGCCGCATTGATGTAGCCGCTGTCGAATTGATTGTCATTGTTCCAGGCCCGGCCTCGTTCCAGAGAGCCCCCGATGTACAGCGGGAAGTCCAGCGGCAGGTAGGCCCGAGGCGTCAGTCGGCGGTAGTAGACGGCCCGTGCCAGGCTGATGTTCTGTCCGGAAAGGGCGTCCTGGCGAAAGCCCGAGAGCTGGCGCGCGCCGCCCAGCACAAAGCTCGACGACACCACGTCGGCCCGGTCCAGGGTCCGGCCATAGCGGCCGCCAAGAATGAAGGTGTTGGGGCCGCTGCTGAGCGCCTTGTCCAGTTTGAATTCCCACTGCCGGTAGCGTTTGTCCGAGCCCAGGTTGGGTTCGAACTGGCGCAGCGAGAGGCCGATGTCTTCGCCGCTGTGGGGGAAGTAGACGTTGTCCAGGGAGTCGAAGGAGTACTTGAGCTGGTAGTAGCCCTCGCTGAAGTTTTCGCTGGGCAGGTCCTGCTCGCCGATGCGCACCTTGGCCTTGCCCCAGGCCTCGCCGACACCGAAGCGGATCTCGCCGCTGTTGCCGATCTGCCGCCCCAGGTTGAGGCCGAAGCCGTAGCGTTCCAGGCGGTATTCGGCGATCGGGTCGTTGTCCTGCACCGACTCGATGTTCTGCGATTCGGCGGCGATGTACGGGGCGATGAAGTAGCGCGAACCCACGTCCAGTGGTTGGTAGAACTCGCTGTACAGCTCTTGTTGATCGCCGAACTGCATGCGCGTCAGCCATTCCGCCCCGAGGCTGTTGATGCCGTTGACCCGGTAGCTGGCGCCGATATTGAAGGCACTGTCGCCGCGCAGGTCATCGGACAGGTTCAGCCCCAGGCGCAGGTAATCGGTGCCGTTGCGCTTGCCGCGGGCGGTGATCACCAGGGTGTTGTCCGCGCCCTTGTGCACCACCCGGTAGTGCACCTGCTCGAAGTAGTCCAGGCCATACAGGGTGCCCATGTCGGTTTGCAGGCGGCCCAGGTCCAGGGGCTCGCCGATGTGCTGGCGAATGTAATAGCGGATCACGTCATCGCTGACTTTCGAGTCGTTCTCGACCTTGATCGCGCTGATGATCGGTGTGCGCTGGCTCGGCGCCCGGGCTGCGCTCAGCTCGGCATCCACGGCCTGGGTCGGGCGCAGGCGGGCCAGGCGCGCATCGAGGATGCGGGTGGCGCGGTAGCCGGCATCGATCATGTCCTGGGCGCGGCCGAAATCGGTCACGCCGTAGCTCGACAGGGGCGGCTGGATCAGGATGTCGTCCGGGTGCAGGGTGGCCAGTTGTTCTTCGGAGTTGCGCCGGGTCATCAGGGTGATCGACTGGGTCAGCACATCGACCACGGTGGTCAACTGCTTGCGCGAGCGCAGCGGCGAGCCGATGTCGACCACGATGGCGATGTCGACGCCCATGTCCCGGGCCACGTCCAGCGGGATGTTGTCGGTCATGCCGCCGTCCACCAGCAGGCGGCCGTCGATCTCCACCGGGGCGAACACGGCCGGGATCGACATGCTGGCGCGAATCACCTGGGGCAGGTGGCCTTTGCTGAACACCACTTTCTCGCCCCTGGCGATATCGGTGGCCACCGCGCGAAACGGAATCGGCAGTTTGTCGAAGTTGCGGGTGTCGCTGACGTGGGCGAACTTGCTCTCCAGCAGCAAGGCCAGGTTCTGGCCCTGAATCACCCCCAGGGGCAGGCCCAGGCTGCCGTCGTCGCGGAAACTGAGCTTCTGCTTGACCAGAAAGTCGCGGTCATCCTGCTTTCGGCGAAAGGGCACGTCCTCGCGCGGCGGGGCATCGGACAGGGCTTGCTGCCAGTCGATGCCCAGGGCGAGTTTTTCCAGCTCGTCGATCTTGTAGCCCGAGGCGTACAGCCCGCCGATCACCGCCCCCATGCTGGTGCCGGCAATCGCGTCGATGCGGATGCCTTGCTCCTCCAGTGCCTTGAGCACGCCGATATGGGCCAGGCCCCGGGCGGCGCCCCCCGACAGCACCAGGCCGACGGTGGGACGGGGGATTTCTGCGGCCTGGGCCATCAATGGCAACAGGCACAGCAACAGGCAGGACAACAGGCGGCGCATCACGGCTCTCGGGACAGCGGAAAAAGGCGGCTATTATAGCGGCCGAAATCCAGGAGTCTGCCGAACCATGACTGAACGTAAACCCGAAGTGGTCATCACCTATTGCACCCAATGCCAGTGGCTGTTGCGCGCCGCCTGGCTGGCCCAGGAACTGCTGAGCACGTTCAGCGACGACCTGGGGCGCGTGGCCCTGGAACCGGCCACCGGCGGCGCCTTTCGCATCACCTGCGACGGCGTGCAGATCTGGGAGCGCAAGGCCGATGGCGGCTTCCCCGAGGCCAAGGTGCTCAAGCAGCGGCTGCGCGACCAGATCGACCCGCAGCGCGACCTGGGCCATAACGACCGCACTCAGCACCCGCCTACGCTCTAGCCTCTGTCCCCAAAGGCGCTGCGCGGCGAGCATGGGCCGTCAGTGAGAGGGGACGTGCTCGTTGCCGGCCTTGCGGGTTGAAGCCGCGCCCAGTTGGCTGGAGACCACGATGGCGACAATGATCAAGGCCCCGCCGAGCAACATGCGCAGGGTCGGGGTTTCGCCGAACAGCAACCAGGCCACGCTGATCCCGTAGACCGGCTCCAGGGCGAACACCACCGCCGCCGTGCGAGCCTTGATCACCGCCAGGCTGGCGACGAACAGGCTGTGGGCCAGACCGGTGCAGAACACCCCGAGCAGGGCCAGCCACAGCCAGTCCAGCGCCCGCACCTCGCCCAGCCCCGGCGCCGCCACCGGCAGCAGGCAGGCGGCGACCACCAGGTTCTGGCACAGGGCGGCCTGGACCGCCGGAATGCGCCCGGAACTGACCCGGTTGTTCAGCGACAGCAGGGCGAACAACAGCCCCGAGGCCACGGCCCACAGCAGGCCGGTGGTGGCTTCGCTGGCCAGGTCGAAGTCCGGCGTGACCAGCACCAGGCCGATGCTCACCAGCAACACCAGCACCATCTCGTTGAGGCGGATGCGCTCGCGAAAGATCAGGCCTTCGAGGATCACGGTGAACGCCGGAAAGCTGGCGAAACCCAGGGTCGCGATGGCCACCCCGGCCACCTTTACCGCGATGAAGAAGCTCACCCAGTGCCCGGCCAGCAGCAGGCCGCTGAGCAGCAGGCGCGAGCAGTCGCCGCGGGTCAATGGCTGCCAGCGGGTGTTGCTGGCCAGGCGTGCAAAACAGGCCAGGGCGAGGACGGCGAAGGCGGCGCGGCCAAACACGATAATCGCCGGCGAGGCGGCGGCCAGTTTGCCGAACACCCCTGTCAGGCCGAACATCAGGGCGCCGATATGCAGGGCACCGAGGGCGGTACGCGGAGTCATCTCAATCCTTAAACAATAGAGCCGGGCCCTCAGGCGGGCACTGCGGCAGGGCAGCAGTTTACGGGCCTGGCCGATGCGCTGTCTGTCGCGGGGCTCGCGTCTTTTGTCGAGGAACTAGCGCGGCTCGGCGGCGCGCCGCAGCTTGCCGGGGCTGGTGCCGTATTCGCGCAGGATGGCGGCGGCAAACGCGCTCTGGGAGCTGTAGCCCACCCGCTGGGCGATTTCACCGATGGCCAGGGGCGAGTCGCGCAACAGGTTGACCGCCATGTGCAGGCGGCGGCTGCGGATGTAGTCCATGGGCGTCTGCCCGCATTCGGCAACGAATCGCGCATGCAGGCGTGCGCTGGACAGGCCGGCGAGCCGTGCCAGATCGGCGACTTGCAGCGGGTGGGCGGCGTGCTGGTCGATGTGGGCATTCAAGGCGGCGTAGGGCAGGCGCCGACCGCCCCCGACCGGCAGCGCGCTGTTGAGGCTGGCCAGCAACAGCACCGCGCCTTGCTGGGCAATCAGCGGGTCGGTCACCGGGCTGGCGGCCAGCCAGTCGACCAGCTGGCTCTGGGCCGGGGCCAGCAGCAGGCGCCCGGGGGTGTCGAGCAAGCGCCGGCTGGCCTCGGCGTGTTCCCCCAGCGATTGCATGACCCAATGCTCGCTCGGCACATCGAGCACCAGGCAGTGGCTGCCGTCGGGGCTGCCGCAGGCATGGTGGGCGCCGGCCGGCACCACCACGAAACTCTGCTGGCCGACCTGGCTGCCCTGGCCGTCGACTTCGAAGTCGAGCCGGCCCGACAGGCCGAACACCAGTTGGGCATGGTCATGGCTGTGGACGATCAGGTCGTGGCTGTAGTGGCGCAGGGTGAGGATCGGTCGCATCCCGGTCTCCTTGGCAGAGGCGGCAGTCTACACCGGCCGTCGGCGGGGGCGGGCTGTCATCGGACGGTCGTATTTGTGTCATGGGCTATTAATCGCCACGGAGCAAGCTCGCAAAAACAGCAGGAGAGTGCCCATGACCAGCGCCGAACTCGTCAAACCCAGTCGCAAGCAGCGGGTACGTACTTTATGGATCTCCGATGTGCACCTGGGCACCCGGGATTGCCAGGCCGAGCATCTGTCGCAGTTTCTCAAGGGCTACCAGGCCGACCGCATCTACCTGGTGGGCGACATCATCGACGGCTGGAAAATGCGCGGCGGCATGTATTGGCCCCAGGCCCACACCAATGTGATCCGCCGGCTGCTGACCATGAGCAAGCGCGGGACCGAGGTGATCTACGTCACCGGCAACCACGATGAATTCCTGCGCCGCTACTCCAAGCTGATCCTGGGCAATATCCAACTGGTGGACGAGGCGCTGCACACCACCGCCGATGGCCGGCGCCTGCTGGTGATCCACGGTGACCAGTTCGATGTGATCACCCGCTACCACCGCTGGCTGGCCTTTCTCGGCGACTCGGCCTACGAATTCACCCTGACCCTCAACCGCTGGCTCAACCACTGGCGCGCTCGTTACGGCTATGGCTACTGGTCGCTGTCGGCCTACCTCAAGCACAAGGTGAAGACCGCGGTCAGCTTTATCAGCGACTTTGAACAAGCCATCGCCCATGAATGCGTCAAGCGCGGCTTGCAGGGCGTGGTTTGCGGGCACATTCACCATGCCGAGATCCGCAAGGTCGGCGACGTGGACTACCTCAACTGCGGCGATTGGGTGGAGTCATGCACGGCGCTGATCGAGCATTGGGACGGCACCATCGAGCTGTATCGCCTGGCCGATGCCCAGGCGCGCGAAGCCCAGCTCAAGGCCGAACAGCAAAAGGTGGCGGAGCCGGCATGAGCTCCGCTGGCGCGGTTCAGGCCGCGTGGTGTTCTTGCATGGCGGTTTTGTAGATCGAGTTTTTCGGCTGGGCGAACAGGCGCTCGAGCATGGGTTCGAAGAAGCTCAGGGGCAGGCTGTCGTAGTCCGGGTCGAAGGCCGCAGCATCGTACTTGGCGCAGAACTCGGCGGTGCGCTGGTACTGCGGGTGATCCTTGAATTGTTCCCGCAGGTGCCGGTCCATGCCCAGGTGATGGAAGAAGTAGTAGCCCTGGAAAATCCCGTGCTGCTGCACCATCCACAGGTTTTCCGGGCTGACGAAGGGCTTGAGGATGGCGGCGGCGATATCCGGGTGGTTGTAGCTGCCCAGGGTGTCGCCGATATCGTGGAGCAGGGCGCAGACCACGTACTCCTCATCCTGGCCATCACGCCAGGCGCGGCTGGCGGTCTGCAGGGAGTGGCTCAGGCGATCCACCGGGAAACCACCGAAGTCGCCTTCGAGCAGCCGCAAGTGGGTGACGATGCGCGATGCCAACTGCCGGGCATAGGCGCTGAAGTCGGCGGCGATGATCGCCCAGTCCTGCTCGGTTCCATCCTGCATATGGGTAAAGCGGGCGTGATCGCTCATGGGCCATCTTCTTGTTGTGAATGATGGTTCGAGTCTATGCCCTGTGATCGCCCGCGCAGTGGCTGTGGGAGACGGCTTGCTGACCAGGCGAGCCGCGTGGCCCGCAGGGGAATCTGGACTAGAAGGGCACCTTGCCGAGGATCATGTCGCGGTACATGACGAAATCCCCCAGCAGGCTGTAGAAGGGGTGCTGGAAGGTGGCGGGGCGGTTGTTTTCGAAGAAGAAGTGCCCGGTCCAGGCGAAGCTGTAGCCCGCCACCGGCAGCGCCAGAAGCAGCAGCCAGGCACCTTTGCCAATGGCCAGGGCCAGGATGAAGATCACCAGGCTGGTGCCGATGAAGTGCAGGCGGCGGCAGGTGCTGTTGCCGTGTTCGCTCAGGTAGTACGGATAGAATTCGGCAAAGCTGTTGAATCGCTTGATGTTTTCCACGCCTACGGCCTCGCTGGTAGTTGTTTTGATAATGGGATGTGCCGCGGGGAGCCTATTTGAGTCTAGAGTCATCAATGGATGTAGCCAGTGACAATGGGCGCCACTTTAGTATCCTTGCAAATCTGGCCGTAGCATGCGGCTCACCATGTAAGAAAACGCCATGAGCGAACGAACGACTTCTGCAAGCTGGGCGATGGGAATTGTCAAAGCGCTGGAGATGGACGGCCTCGACTGCCGTGCATTGTTCAAGCAGCTGGGCCTCGACTACGGATCGCTGGACGACCCTGATGCGCGTTTCCCCCAGGACTCGATGACCCGCCTGTGGCAGCGCGCGGTCGAGCTGTCGGGCAACCCGGCGATCGGCTTGAACATGGGCAAGGTGGTGCGCCCGGCGTCGTTTCATGTCGCCGGTTATGCCTTGATGTCCAGCCGTACCCTGGCCGAGGGGTTCGAGCGGTTGGTGCGCTATCAACGCATCATTGCCGAAAGCGCTGATTTGAGTTTTCGACTTTTACCTGAAGGCTATGCGCTGATTCTGACCGTGCATGGCGATCACCTGCCGCCGACCCGGCAAAGTGCCGAAGCCTCCCTGGCCTGCGCCCTGGCCCTGTGCGGCTGGTTGACCGGGCGCACTTTGCAGCCGCGCAAGGTGTTGATCCAGGGCGCTCCGCCTGCGGACCTGGAGCCCTATAAACATGCCTTTCATGCGCCGCTGGTGTTCAACGCACCCTACGATGCACTGATTTTCGAGCGGGCCGACATGGAAGCGCCGCTGCCGACGGCCAATGAGGCCATGGCCCTGTTGCACGATCGCTTTGCCGGCGAATACCTGGCGCGGTTTTCCGAAAGCCGGGTCACCCACAAGGCGCGTCAGGTGTTGTGCCGGTTGCTGCCCCAGGGCGAACCGAAGCGCGAGATGGTGGCCCAGACCCTGCACCTGTCCCAGCGCACCCTGCAACGGCGGCTGCAGGAAGAGGGCACCAGCTTCCAGACCCTGCTCGATGACACCCGCCGTGAATTGGCCGAGCAGTACCTGGCCCAGCCAAGCATGACCTTGCTGGAGATCGCCTATTTGCTGGGGTTTGCCGATCCGAGCAACTTCTTCCGCGCATTCCGCCGCTGGTTCGATGCCACGCCCGGCGAGTATCGGGCGCGGCTGTTGCAGGATTCAGCCCTGGTCAGTGACGCCAGAACGCCGGAATACACAGCACGAACACCGTAATGATTTCCAGGCGCCCGAGCAGCATGCCCAGGGACAGGATCCACTTCGCCGCGTCCGGCAGGGTCGAGAAGTTGCCGGCCGGGCCGATGGTCTCGCCCAGCCCCGGGCCGACGCCGGACACCGTACTGGCGGCACCGGTCAGGGCCGTCATCCAGTCCACCCCGAGCAGGGACAGGGCCAGGGCGATCATGCAGATGGTGATGGCAAAGAAAAACGAAAAGGTCAGGATCGAGCGCACGATCTCCTCGTCGAGGCGATGGCCGTTGTATTTCTGCTTGATCACCGCGCGCGGGTGAATCAGCTGGTTAAGGTTGGCCTTGAGCAGGATATAGGCCACCTGGAAGCGGAAGATCTTGATCCCGCCAGCCGTCGAGCCCGAGCAGCCGCCGACAAACCCCAGGTAAAAGAACAGCATCAGCGAGAAGTTGCCCCACAGGCTGTAGTCGCCCAGGGCAAAACCGGTGGTGGTGACCACCGAGGTCACGTTCAACGCCACGTGGCGCAGGGCATCCAGCCAGTGCAGGTTGGTGGTCCACCAGTACCAGGTGCCGAGCACCAGCCAGGTGACCAGCAGCAGGCCGAGCAGGCCTTGCACTTGCTGGTCCTTGAGCAGCGCCCGGCGGTTGCCACGCAAAGTGGCGACATACAGGGTGAACGGCAGGCTGCCCAGAATCATCACCACCACCGCGACCCAATGCACCGCCGGTTGTTTCCAGTGGGCCAGGGATTCGTCGGACGTGGAGAAACCACCGGTGGAAATGGCCGACATCGCGTGGTTGATGGCGTCGAACGGGGTCATCCCGGCCCACCAGAAGGCCAAACTGCCGAGGATGGTGATACCGACATAAGCCGCCACAATCAGCCGCGCCACCATGTGCGAGCGGGGCATGACTTTCTCCGAACGGTCCGAAGACTCGGTCTGGAACAGGCGCATGCCGCCGATGCGCAGCAGCGGCAGGATCGCCACCGCCATGCCGATAAAGCCGATGCCGCCGAGCCAGTGCAGCAGCGAGCGCCACATCAGGATGCCTGGGGACATGGTGTCCAGGCCGCTGAGCACCGTGGAACCGGTGGCGGTGATGCCGGACATGCTTTCAAAAAACGAATCGGTGTAGCTGATGTGCTGGGTCAGCAGAAACGGCAGGGCGGCGAAGATGCACACCACCAGCCAGCTCGACACGGTCAGCAGGTACATGTCGCGCGGACGCAGGTGCACATGCTCCGGGCGCCCGGGGATCACCAGCGCCAGGCCGGCGATAAAGGTGATCATGCTGGCCCAGAGGAACGACGGCAGATCGCCCGTGCGCTCGAAAATCACCAGGGTTGCCATCGGGATGACCATGGCGATGGCCAGGGTGATCAGGAAGATGCCGATGATGAAACCAATGATCCGTAAGGTCGGCAACGCCATGAAGTCCGCTCGGGCTGATAACTGAAGGGCGCCCATTCTACCTGCGGGGCGGGGCATGTAAACCGGGGCTCCCTCGGCGTTTGCCCGTGGGGCACGGTCGCGGCCTGTCGCCAAACGTCAACTGCCCCTAGAATGGCCGGACATTTTTTGCAGGAGGTGGCCGATGGAGGCTCTCGACGTTTTGCTCAACCGTGTTTCCGTACCGCGCCTGCTCGACCCGGCGCCGGATGCCGCCCAGCGTGAAGCGCTGTTCGCCGCGGCGCTGCGTGCTCCGGATCATGGCCAATTGCGGCCGTGGCGGTTTCTGACGGTCGAAGGCGCGGCTCGCGAGCAGATGGGCGAGTTGCTGGCCGAAGCCGTGCAATTGCAGGGCGGCGAAGTGACTCAGGCGGCCCTGGACAAGGCCCGTGCCATGCCGTTGCGCGCGCCACTGGTGGTTGTGGTGGTGGCCCGCTTGCAGGAGCACTTCAAGGTGCCCAAGAGCGAGCAACTGCTGGCTGCCGGCTGCGCCGCCCACGGTATTTTGCTGGCGGCCTACGCCCAGGGCATCGGTGCCGTATGGCGTACCGGAGAGTTGTCCTATTCGGCCCACGTCGCCAAGGGCCTGGGCCTTGGGGAAGGCGAGGAGATCATTGCCTTCCTGTACCTGGGCACGCCGCAGAACGAACCGCGGGTGGCGCCCAAGGTCGACACGGCGGAGTTTGTCAGCGCCTGGTCGGGCCAGGACTGACTCAAGCCATTGGGTTTAATGCTGCTGATCGCTGAACGGGCCCCTGCCACTCCAGGCAGGGGCCCGTTGCATTCAGCACTAGGCCACCGCCCCCGGCTCCAGTGGCAACTCCAGGCTGGCAATAAAACCGCCCTCCGGGTGATTGGCCAGGATCAGGCTGCCGCCGTGGCGCTCCGCCGCGCGCCGCGCAATGGCCAAGCCCAGCCCATGACCCGCCGCCGTTTGCCCGGGGGCGCGGTAAAACGGCTCGCCCAGTTGCCCCAGGTGTTCGGCGTCCACCCCGGGGCCATGATCGCGCACGCTGAGCACGATCTTTTCGCCCTGGCGCAACGCCAACACTTCGATCGATTGGCCATCCGGGTTGAACCGCTGGGCATTGCGCAGCAGGTTGTCCATGGCGCGCTCGATCATGGTCGGCCAGCCTTTGAGCTGCAGGTTGGGTTCGGCTTCGATGCGCACGCTTTGCTCGGGGCAGGCCAGTTGGGCGTCTTTCTGCAGGTTGCCGAGCAAGGCGTTGAGGTCCACTTCTTCAGCACTGGCGTTGTCGGCGTCGACCCGCGCCAGGACCAGGATTTCGCTGATCAGGGCTTCCAGGCGGTCGCATTCCCGAGTCAATCGCGGCCACAGCCGTTCGCGCTCCGCAGGCTCGGCGCGTTCGGCCAGGGCCAGGGCGATGCGCAGCCGGGCCAGGGGCGAGCGCAGTTCATGGGAGACATCCCGCAGCAACTGGCGCTGGCTGCCGATCAGGCTTTGCAGGCGCGAACCCATGCGGTTGAAGTCGTTGGCCAGTACGCCGAACTCGTCACGCCTGGCAGCCAGCCGGGCCAGGCTGTTCTGCTGGTAGGTGGCCTGGCCCAGGTCATGCACCGCGACCCGCAGGCGGCTCAGGGGGCGGGTGATGGACAGGGTCACCAGCAGGCTGAACAACGTCAGCACCACCAGGGCGATGGCCAGGGCGCTCAAGGGCCACATCAGGCTGTCGCGGTGCCAGGCGTCGAGCTCTGGGTGCGGAATACGGTAAATCAGCAGGTAGGTGTCGCCGGTCTTGGGGCTGGTGTATTCGTCGGTCAGGCGGCGCCACGGCAAATGCCTATCATCGCTGTTCTGACGCGCCTCGAAGGCCGCGGCACGCTTGGGGAAGGTGCCGCGTACCACCGGATCACCGCTGTCATTGAGAACCTGCACGTCGATATGGTACTGGCGCTTGCGTTGCTGGAGGATCTCCTGGGCGGCATCCTCGCCCTGGGCCTCGTAGCTTTGCGTCCACTCCTGGGCCAGGGTATTGAGGCCCGGATGACGGCTGAGAATCCAGGCGTCCTGATTCAACATGTGCCCAAGCAGGATCGACAGCCCTGCAACCAGGGCGATGGCCAGCCAGAAGCTGGCCAGGATGCGCCAGAACAATGAACGCACAGGAAATCCTCAAACAGGAAAAGCCCAGTGGGGGGGCCACTGGGCTGGGGGAAACGCTAACGCATTATTGCGCTTTTTGCGGTTGCTGCGCTTTCCAGGCCTTGAACTCGGCCCATTCGGCGCGACGCTCGGCCTGTTTCTTCTGGATCGCGTCGAACTCTTTCTGCTGATCCGGCTTGAGCACTGCCCGGATGTCCGCTTCGGTTTTCTGTTTCTTGGCGGCGATCTCGTCTTTCATAGCTTTCTGATCGGCTGGCGACAGTTTCTCCAGGTACTTCTCGACCAGTTGCTTGCGTTCGTGCATCTGCTCACCCATCAGCTTGCCAATCTGCTGGCGCTGTTCACGGCTCAGATCCAGTTGGCTGAAAGGGCCTTTGCCGCGCATGTGCTCGCTGTGGCGTGGGCCGTCCATCGGCCCCATCGGGCCTGCGCCTTCAGGCATGGCCATGGCCACGGTTGGCAGGGCAGCGGCGAACATCAGAGCGATAAGGGTCTTGCGCATGGTGTGTCTCCTTGTCTCATTCCCGGTCAGTTCCGGATGAGTTCAGGTTACGCAGATCAAGGTCAGCGGCAGTCAGCGAAGGGTAAAGCTTGGGTAAAGACGAAAATCCCCGAACCTGACAATTCTCCATCGGGGATGAACGCCTGTAGCCGCTGCCGGTAGGCTCGGGCCGCGTTCGGACGCTGCCTTCATGGGCGCCCGGAGGGAGACGGTAGTGGGTGGGGCGGGCCTATCGGCAGCGGCTACAGGGTGTGCGCCACGGCGCCCGGCAGCGCACGGTCTTACAGGCTGTAGTAGTAGCCGCGGCTGCGCAGGGCCACGATCCGCGGGCGGCCGTCGGGGTAGGGGCCGATCTTTTTACGCAGGTTGCTGACGTGCATGTCCAGGCTGCGGTCGTACAGGGTCAGCTTGCGGCCCAGGGCGATCTGCGCCAGTTCCTGTTTATCCAGCGGTTCGCCGGGCTGCTTGAGCAGGGCTTCGAGCAGGCGGCTTTCGGAGACGGTGAGGGTGATGTCCTGCTGATCGATGCTGACCACGCCGCGGATCGGGCTGAAGCACAGGTCGCCCAGCTCCATCTGGCTCGACACCGCGGCCGGATGGCTGCGACGCAACACGGCGCGCAGGCGGGCGGTGAGCTCGCGCGGGTCGCACGGTTTGGCCAGATAGTCGTCGGCGCCCAGTTCCAGGCCGAGGATGCGATCCAGCGGCTCGCCGCGAGCCGACAGCATCAGCACCGGCAGGTCAGGGTGATCGTTGCGCAGTTGCTTGAGCAACTCCAGGCCGCTGCCGTCGGGCAGCATCACGTCCAGCACCACGGCAGCCGGTGCACTGTCGGCCAGGGCGCGGCGGGCACTCTGGCCATCATGGCAGGCCCGTACCTGGAAACCTTCCTGGCTCAGCCAGCTGGTCAGGAGCTCGCACAGCTCCTGGTCGTCATCAATCAGTAACAGGTCGCTCATTCATCACTCAATTTAGCCATTGTCGACGCTTTCGATGCCCACCACTGGCGAAGATACCGCAGAGCAGGGCCAATAGCGCCACTCCTGCGCCTGTCACGAACCATTGCTGCTGATCGGTCAGCAGGCGGGGTACCGGGCTGGCCTGGGCTTCCTTGAGTTGCAGCTTGAGGCGCTGGTTCTCCTGGCGCAAGCGGGCGAGCTGGGCACTTTCGCGTTCGGCATCGGCATTTTGCAGTTGTTTGCTCAACTCATCACGCAGCCGCTCGCTTTCTTTCAAGCGTTGCTGCAACTCGGTGATCTGGCTGCCGGCACTCAGGGACAGAGGCGTGGAACGGCCCGAGTCCTGGGTTTCTTCGGCATGGGCAACGGCCCCGATCGATAACATGACCAACAGCAGACACAACGGACCTTGGCGCATCGGAACTCCTGATTCCAATCGAGTGTTGGGCAGGTTGTCGGCCGTTAAACGAGAATAATGAGCGATTGAGAACGCGATGAACCGACAAGGTTCATCGCGTGGAGGAGGATTTACGGCAGGACTTGCTTGAACGGCTTGACCGAGACACTGGCGTAGACGCCTGCCGCGATGTACGGGTCGGCATCGGCCCAGGCCTGGGCGGCGCTCAACGAATCGAATTGAGCGACGATCAGGCTGCCGCTGAAACCGGCGGCACCCGGGTCATTGCTGTCGACGGCCGGGTGCGGCCCGGCCAGGACCACGCGGCCTTCAGCCTTGAGCTGCTGCAGCCGTTCCAGATGCGCCGGGCGGGCGGCCAGGCGGTTTTCCAGGGAGTTGGCGACGTCTGTGGCAATGATTGCGTAAAGCATGTCAGTCCTCGGTTTTCGGCGTGGTGGGTTCGGTGTCATGCATATGGCGCGACAGGTAGATGCCTTGGGCAACCAGGAACAGCAGGGTCATGCCCAGGCTGCCGAACACCTTGAAATCGACCCAGATGCTCTGGAAGGTGAAGGCGACGAACAGGTTGGCGGCGCCGCAGAACAGGAAAAACCCGATCCAGGCGATGTTCAGTCGGGTCCAGACCGGGTCCGGCAGGGTCAGCGCGTGGCCCATGATGCGCTTGATCAGCAGGCGGTCACCGATGAAATGGCTGCCGATAAAGGCCAGCGCGAACAGCCAGTTGACCACCGGGGCTTTCCACTTGAGGAAGGTTTCACTGTGGAAAGCCAGGGTCAGGCTGCCGAAGACCAGGCAGGCGACCAGGGTCAGCCATTGGCTTTTTTCCAGTTTGCGCTGGGAGATGAACAAGGCTCCGTAGACCACCAGGGAGCTGATAATCAGCATCGCCGTGGCGCTGTAGATGCCGCCCAGGGTCACTTGCTGACCGGCAATGTCGACCACGCGGGGATCGATTTTGTAGACGATGAAAAACAGGAACAGCGGGATGAAGTCGATGAATTGTTTCACAGTGGCAGCCAGAAGCAGGATGTGGCGGCATAATAACAAACATCCATGGTAGCGAAAGCGCCAGCTGACTTGAGGTTGAACAGTCCCGTGAATGTTGATTTGCACTGCCACAGCACGGCCTCCGACGGCGCTCTTGCGCCTGCGGTACTGGTTGCGCGTGCGTTTGAAAAAGGCGTGCGAGTCCTGGCCCTGACCGACCACGACACCCTGGAAGGGCTTGATGAGGCCCGTCGCGCGGCGGTTGAGCTGGGCATGCAACTGGTCAACGGTGTTGAATTGTCTTGCACCTGGGGCGGCGCGACCATCCATGTCCTGGGTTACGGTTTTGACGTCAACGCCCCCGCGCTGGTCGAGGCCATCGCCAAATTGCACGATGGGCGCTGGCTGCGGTCAGAAGAAATAAGCCGCAAGCTCGCGCTCAAAGGCATGCCGGACGCCCTGGAAGGGGCCCGGGCCATTCAGCAGGAGTTGGGCGACAGCGGCAATGCCCCGGCGCGGCCGCACTTTGCCGACTACCTGGTGCGTGCCGGCTACGTCAAAGACCGCGCCGAAGCATTTCGCAAGTGGCTGGGGGCCGGCAAGCTGGGGGACGTCAAGCAGCATTGGCCGACCCTGGAAGACACCGTCGGCACCCTGCGTGCAGCGGGTGCCTGGGTCAGCCTGGCGCACCCCTGGCATTACGATTTCACCCGCAGCAAGCGTCGGCGCCTGATTGCCGACTATATTCAAGCGGGCGGCCACGCTATCGAAGTGGTCAATGGCCATCAGCCTGCGGAACAAGTGGGCAGCCTGGCGATTCTTGCGCGTGAGTTCGGTCTGCTGGTCAGTGCCGGCAGTGATTTCCATGGTCCTGGAGGCTGGTCCGAAATAGGCGAGTACCGCCCGGTTCCGGAGGATCTGCCGCCGCTTTGGTGTCGATTCAAACATGACCCAATTATTGCCGCCTGAACAGGTAGAGACAGTGAGTCAATTTTTCCAGATACATCCGGAGAACCCCCAACCGCGCCTGATCAAACAGGCGGTTGAAATCATCCGTGCCGGCGGGGTGGTGATCTACCCCACCGATTCGTCGTATGCCGTCGGTTGCCAGATGGGCGACAAGGGCGCCATCGAGCGGGTGCGACGCTTGCGTCAATTGGACGATAAGCACAACTTCGCGCTGATCTGCAGCGACCTGTCGCAATTGGGCCTGTTCGCCAAGATCGATACCGGCACGTTCCGCCTGCTCAAGGCCTATGTGCCGGGGCCTTACACCTTCATTCTCAACGCCACCCGCGAAGTACCGCGCCTGCTGCTGCACCCCAAGCGGCGCACCATCGGCCTGCGGGTGCCGCGCAACCCGATTGCCCTGGCCTTGCTGGCCGAGCTCGGCGAGCCGCTGATGAGCGTCAGTCTGATCATGCCCGGCGAAAGCGAGGCGTTGAACGATCCCTATGAAATGCGCCAGTTGCTCGAGCATCAGGTGGACCTGATCATCGATGGCGGTTTCGGCAGCACCGAATCGTCGACGGTGATCAACCTGGCCGATGGCGAGCCGGAAGTGATCCGCATCGGTTGCGGCGACCCTGCGCCGTTCATGGCCGAGGCCTAGATGTCCGCAGTACAAACCGTCGACGACCAGGCAGGCGCCCAGCAAGAACTGCCCTTCGCCATGGTCTATGGCCAGGCGGTGCTGGAAATGCCCCTGGACCTGTATATCCCGCCGGACGCCCTGGAGGTCTTTCTCGAGGCTTTCGAGGGGCCGCTGGACCTGCTGCTGTACCTGATCCGTAAACAGAACATCAACATCCTCGATATCCCGGTGGCGGAAATTACTCGCCAGTACATGGGGTATGTCGAGTTGATGCAGTCGGTGCGCCTGGAGCTGGCCGCCGAGTACCTGGTGATGGCGGCCATGCTGGCCGAGATCAAGTCGCGGATGCTGCTGCCGCGCTCCGCCGAGATCGAAGAGGAAGAAGACGATCCGCGCGCCGAGCTGATCCGTCGCCTGCAGGAGTACGAGCGCTTCAAGGCTGCCGCCGAAGGCATCGATAACCTGAGCCGGGTCGGCCGTGACGTGGTCGTGCCCAAGCTGGACGCCCCCGAGGCCCGTGCCCGCAAGCTGCTGCCGGACGTGAGCCTGGAAGAGTTGCTGATGTCCATGGCCGAGGTGCTGCGCCGGGGTGACATGTTCGAGAGCCACCAGGTCAGCCGCGAAGCGCTGTCGACCCGCGAGCGCATGAGTGATGTGCTGGAGCGGCTCAAGGGCGGCGGTTTTGTGCCCTTCGTCGAGCTGTTCACCGCCGAGGAGGGGCGCCTGGGGGTCGTGGTGACCTTTATGGCGATCCTCGAACTGGTCAAGGAATCCCTGGTCGAGCTGGTGCAGAATGAGCCCTTTGCGGCGATCCATGTGCGGGCGCGAGCCGAATAACGAGCTGAAACAATGAATCTGACTGAACCCCGCGAGCTGGCGCCGCTGCTTGAAGCCTTTCTGTTGGCCTCGGGAAAGCCCCAATCCCTGGATCGCCTGTTCGAACTCTTCGAGGAGGGTGAGCGGCCGGAGCCGGCCGTGTTCAAAAAGGCGCTGACGCTGCTGGCCAAGTCCTGCGACGGCCGGGCCTTCGAACTCAAGGAAGTGGCCTCCGGTTATCGGTTGCAGATCCGCGAGAAATTCAGCCCCTGGGTCGGGCGTCTGTGGGAAGAGCGCCCGCAGCGGTACTCGCGGGCCATGCTCGAAACCATGGCGCTGATCGCCTACCGCCAGCCGATTACCCGGGGCGAAATCGAGGACGTGCGTGGGGTTGCAGTCAACAGCCATATCGTCAAGACCCTGCTTGAACGTGAGTGGATCCGGGTCGTCGGCTACCGTGATGTACCGGGCAAACCGGCGATGTTTGCCACCACCAAGGTGTTTCTCGACCACTTCAACCTGAAAAACCTCGACGACCTGCCCCCCCTGGCGGAGTTGCGCGAGATGGAAGTCGAGCCGGTGCTCGAGTTCGACGACGCTCCGGTGCCCGAGAACCTGCAGGCCCTGGCCGATGCCAGTGCCGAGCCGGAGGAGCCCAAGGAAGAAACCAGCTTCCACACCTTGCTGCTGGAGCTGGATTCGATGGAGGAGGGGATCAAGACCGACTTCGATGATTTGCTGCGCGATGGCGCGCCGGATTCCTCCGAGTCCAGCGTCGAGAGCGGGCTCGCGCCTGACCCCGATATCCCGGCGGAGGTGGCTGTTGAAATGGCCGTCGAGGTGGAGGCGGTGCTTGAGGTCGAACCTGACGCCACCCCGGAAGTCGAAACCGATGACGACGTGCTGGGCGTGGCAGAGGCCCGCGCCAGGTTGCTGGCCGCCGTGGCTGCCCTGGAGCCCCCGGCACCCAGCCTGAGTGATGAAGAAGCCGAGGCCCTGGCCTTGGCCGAAGCCATCGAGAATGAAAGGCGCTCGCTGGAAGACTGATCCTTGTCCTGGGTCGGGCTGCCGGCCATCGCGAATACTGGAGAAGGCCCATGAGCTCCACCAAAGACCCCTGCATCAGTGTCTGCAAGTTCAGCGACGATATCTGCATCGGGTGTGGGCGCAGCAAGCGCGAGATCAAGGCCTGGAAGAAGCTCGACAAGGTCGACAAGCGCGGCGTGCTGGCCGAAGCCGAGTTGCGCCTGTTGGCCCTGGGCGCCACCGGTCGGCGGAAAAAGTAGCCCCTCGCGACATATCAACTAGTCTGTGATGCGCAACCGGCGCCATGAGCGTATGATTCGCGACCCTTTGGCGATCCCTTCGCCACAAGACCTGTTTTTACACGTTTCAGGCCACTCACCGCCTGAATCGACACACCGGGAGGTGCCCAGATGAGTGACAACGACCAGAAAGACAGCCAGGAAATCGGCCCAGCAGGCGAAAAACTGCAGAAAGTCCTCGCCCGTATCGGCGTCGGCTCGCGCCGCGACGTAGAGTCCTGGATCAGCCAGGGCCGGATCAAGGTCAATGGCAAAGACGCCACCCTTGGCCTGCGCGTCGACCTGCATGACGCCATCTCCATCGATGGCAAGGTGATCAAGCGCGAAGAGGCCGCCGAATCGGTGCGCCGCGTGATCATGTACAACAAACCCGACGGCGAGATCTGCACCCGTGACGACCCTGAGGGCCGTCCAACCGTGTTCGACAAGCTGCCACGCCCGAAAGAGGGCCGCTGGATCAACATCGGTCGCCTGGACATCAACACCACGGGCTTGCTGATGTTCACCACCGACGGTGAGTTGGCCAACCGTCTGATGCACCCTTCCTACGAGATGGACCGTGAATACGCGGTGCGTGTGCGTGGCGAAGTCGACGACGAGATGATCGAACGCCTGAAAGCCGGTGTTGTGCTCGAAGACGGCCCGGCCAAGTTCACCGACATCAAGCAGGCGCCAGGGGGTGAAGGTTTCAACCACTGGTACCACTGCGTGGTGATGGAAGGCCGTAACCGTGAAGTGCGTCGTCTGTGGGAATCCCAGGGCCTGGTGGTCAGCCGCCTGAAGCGCGTGCGTTTCGGTCCGGTGTTCCTCAATTCCGACCTGCCGATGGGCCGCTGGCGTGAAATGACTCAGTACGAGGTGGATATCCTCAGTGCCGAGGTTGGTCTGACGCCGGTGGCAATGCCGCAGTTGAACGCCAAGAGCAAGGACAAGCTGGAACGCATGCAGCGTAAATCCTCGCGCCCGGTGGGCAAGAGCGAGCGCGTGCGCACCCTGCGTCCTGCTGCTGGTGCTCCAGCCGCAGGCGGCGCCCGTCCCGCGCGTGAGCCGCACATCGAAGGCGAGCGCCCAGGGCGCAAGCCGGCAGCGCGTCAGGATGGCGAGCGCGGACCACGCACTCCACGTCCGGCGGCCGGTCGTGGTGAGTCGGGTCGCGGCACGCCCGTGGCTGACCGTCCAAGCGACACCAAGCGTCCGGCCAAGCCGGCGCCGAAGTCCAAGCGTCCGGGCATTGTCCTGGTCGACCGCGATGCGCCCTCGGGCAAGCGTCGGGGCGCACCTGCCGGTTCCGGCCAGCGTCCGGGCTTTGGTCGTCGCAAGCCGGAGTGAGGCAGGCCTAAGCCGCAAGCCTCAACGCTGCATGTGAAAAACGCCAACCTCAGGGTTGGCGTTTTTTTTTGCCTGGGCAGAGCACAGGGGCGCTGATGTCGCAGTGTCTGGCAGCAGGGGATCAGGGGTGTACAATGCGCGGCGTTTTAACTGTGACCCAACTGCGTATCCGCGCATTTTGCGTCTGATCCACTGGTGCCGACGCGGTTCGGGGGCTTGTCCTCCGCCGCCTGGCTACCAGCTCGACGAGCAATACATTCAGGGCTATCCGCCTTGTTCATTCCGCCGCGTCACAAGCGTGGCGGGTTCGATTTCGTCACAGATAAAAACAAACAGGTGACGTATGACCGTTAAACAAACGCTGAACTCCTGGTGCCTGCGCTGGGGTTTGATCTGCGCTGCTTAGCCAACGCCTTCAGCAACGCCTATCGAACATCATCAAACCTTGCGTGAGACCTTTTCAATGAGTGAACAGAACTCGCATTCAGGCGAGCTGAAACGCGGCCTGAAAAATCGACATATTCAACTGATCGCCCTGGGTGGCGCGATCGGTACCGGCTTGTTCCTCGGATCGGCCGGCGTGCTCAAATCCGCCGGCCCGTCGATGATCCTCGGCTACGCCATCTGCGGCTTTATCGCCTTCATGATCATGCGCCAGTTGGGCGAGATGATCGTCGAGGAGCCGGTTGCCGGCTCTTTCAGCCACTTCGCCCATAAATACTGGGGCGGCTTTGCCGGCTTCCTGTCGGGTTGGAACTGCTGGATCCTGTACATCCTGGTGGGCATGTCGGAGCTGACCGCGGTCGGCAAGTACGTGCACTACTGGTGGCCGCACGTGCCGACCTGGGCTTCGGCTGCGGTGTTCTTCGTGCTGATCAACGCGATCAACCTGGCCAACGTCAAAGTCTTCGGCGAGGCCGAGTTCTGGTTCGCCATTATCAAAGTGGTGGCGATTGTCGGCATGATCGCCCTGGGCAGCTACCTGCTGGTCAGCGGCCACGGCGGCCCGCAAGCCTCGGTGAGCAACCTGTGGGAACACGGCGGCTTTTTCCCCAATGGCGTCAGCGGCCTGGTCATGGCCATGGCGATCATCATGTTCTCCTTCGGCGGCCTGGAGATGCTCGGTTTCACCGCAGCTGAAGCCGACAAACCGAAGACCGTGATCCCCAAGGCGATCAATCAGGTGATCTACCGCATCCTGATTTTCTACATCGGCGCCCTGGTGGTGCTGCTGTCCCTGACCCCCTGGGACAGCCTGCTGGTGAGCCTCAACGCTTCCGGCGATGCCTACAGTGGCAGCCCGTTCGTCCAGGTGTTCTCGATGCTGGGCAGCAATACGGCGGCGCACATCCTCAACTTCGTGGTCCTGACCGCGGCCTTGTCGGTGTACAACAGCGGCACCTACTGCAACAGCCGCATGTTGCTGGGCATGGCCGAACAGGGCGATGCGCCCAAGGCCCTGGCCAAGATCGACAAGCGCGGCGTTCCGGTGCGCTCGATTCTGGCCTCGGCCCTGGTGACTTTCGTGGCCGTGGTGCTCAACTACCTGATTCCGCAGCACGCGCTGGAGCTGTTGATGTCGCTGGTGGTCGCGACCCTGGTGATCAACTGGGCGATGATCAGCTACTCGCACTTCAAGTTCCGCCAGCACATGAACCGCACCGGGCAGACCTCGCTGTTCAAGGCGCTGTGGTACCCCTATGGCAACTTTGTCTGCCTGGCGTTCGTGGCGTTTATCCTCGGCATCATGCTGCTGATTCCAGGGATCCAGATCTCGGTGTACGCGATTCCGGTGTGGCTGGTCTTTATGTGGGGCTGCTACCTGATCAAAGGCAAGCGCAGTGAGCAACCGGGTGTGCAAACCCTGAGTTCGTCGATCAAGTAAGCCCTTGAATGACTCCGAAAACCCGGCCCTGGCGCCGGGTTTTTCGTTTCTGGGGGTTGGCTTGCGGGCGCTCAGTGGTCTTGGCTGGCGTTTGCCGGCGAGCCTGCGGCGATACAAATGGGTATCCTGTGGGCCCTGAACGCGGATGGTTTTTCATGCTGGTGATTTCCAACAACGTGCATCTGCCGGATGCCGAGATCGAATTGACGGCGATTCGTGCCCAGGGCGCGGGCGGGCAGAACGTCAACAAGGTTTCCAGTGCCGTGCACCTGCGCTTTGATATTCCGGCTTCGTCCCTGCCGCCGTTCTACAAGGAGCGGCTGCTGGCGCTGCGCGACAGTCGCATCACCAGCGACGGCGTGATCGTGATCAAGGCCCAGCAGTACCGAACCCAGGAGCAGAACCGCGCCGATGCCCTGGAGCGCTTGACCGAGTTGATCCTCAGCGCGACCAAGGTGGAAAAGAAGCGCCGCCCGACCAAGCCGACCCTGGGCTCGAAAAAGCGCCGCCTGGAATCCAAGTCCAAGCGCAGCGACATCAAGGCCGGCCGCGGTCGGGTGGACTTCTAGCGGCCCGCGCGTTCCTGGCGGTACTTCGGCGCCTGACGGTACAGACAGACGCTGAGGATCAGGCCGCTGCAGGCGGCAATGGCGGCGAACAGAAAGATCGAGGCAAAACCGAAACCGGCGGCAATCGCCCCGGCCAGCGGCCCGGTGATGCCCAGGGACAGGTCGATGAACAGCGAGTAGGCACCCACCGCCGCCCCGCGACTGGAGGCCGGCACCAGGTTGACCGCCTCGACCCCCAGCGCCGGGAATACCAGGGAAAAGCCAAAGCCGCTCAGCGCCGCTCCGGCCAGGGCCCAGTGGGCATCGGGTGCTAGCCACAGCAGCAAGAGCCCCAGGGTTTCCACCGACAGGCAGGCAATCGCCACCCGAAAGCCCCCCAGGCGGTTGATCAGGTTGCCGAACAGCAGGCGCGCGCCGATAAAGCTGGCGCCGAACAGGCTCAGGCACAGCACCGCGTTCGACCAGTGCTGCGTGGCGTAATACAGCGTGATAAAGGTGGCGATGGTGCCAAAGCCGATCGAGCCCAGGGCCAGGCCGCAGCCGTGGGGCAATACCCGGCCCAGCACATGCATGAACGGCAGGCGTTCGCCGGCCACGATCGGCGCCGCGACTTTCGGCCAGGCCAGGGCCAGGCCGAGCAGGGCCAGGAGAATGATGCTGACCCCCATGCTCCACAAGCCCAGCTGACTCACCAGAAACACGCCGAACGGCGCACCGATGGCCAGGGCGCCATAGCTGGCAATGCCGTTCCAGGAAATGACCTTGGCCGTGTTCTGCGCACCGACCCGACCGATGCCCCAGCCAATGGCGCCGGAACCCACCAGGCTCTCCGCGCTGCCCAGCACCAGGCGACCCACCAGCAGGCAGGCCAGGCTCAGGCCCGGCAGAGTGTGCAGCCAGGCCGAAAGCAGCATGAACACGCCGCTCAGGCCGCAGCCGGCCAGGCCGACCATCACTGCGCGCTTGCTGCCGAGGTTGTCGATCATGCGTCCGGCATAGGGCCGGCTGAGGAGGGTGGCCAGGTACTGCACGCTGATCACCAGCCCGGCGATCACGGCGCCAAACCCCAAATCGCTGTGCACGTAACCGGGCAACACGGCCAGGGGGATGCCGATGTTGAGGTAACCGATAAAGGTGAAAAGGACGATGGAAACGACTTGCAGCGTGACCTCCATGGGTCGCTGGGTATCTGGCATGGGTAAAGGTCCACTGGCACGGCAGGATAGATAGGCTGCTTATGATACCGATGCTTGCAGGGATGCAGGGGGAGAAATCGACGTGGCGCAGCGATGTTTCTAAGGCCGGGGCGGCATCAGCGTGTTGCTGGGGCCAGCAATTGAGTGGTCACCAGGGCCGCGAGGGCGTTTTCCTGGGTGCCAAAGCGCGCCAGCAGGGCGGCCTGTTTTTCCGGGGAGAGGCGGTTCCAGATATCGATCATCTTCTCGGCGGTGCCGAGCAGCACGCTGGCCTGGGTGTCGCTGGAGGAGTCGGTCATGGTTTGGGGCTCGCGGGGCAGGGGATTCAGGCTGTGTGGAAAGCGCATCAGTTTGCGCTTTCCACACGGTCTGGGCAGTGCTCTTTAGTCTTTGCTGTCGGCCTTGCGGCTTTCGGCTTCTTTCACTTCAGGTTTTTGCGCACTGGCTTGTTGCGGGGTTGTCTGCTCAGTTTCGTGCAGGCTTGGGAAGGGGAGATTAGGAATCTCATGCATGTTCGTTGCTCCTCGCAAGGTCTGTTTTTTAAATCGCTGGGTAGATCCGCGCTTTTAAAAAGCTTGGGCAGGATACAGCAGTGCAAATGACAAAAAGATGTTTATTGCGCCTCTGGAGATGAAAGGGATTTCACCAAGGCTCGATTTCGGCATGGGGCGGGGGCTGTCGGCGGCCCCTGGAAAAGGTCATTCCGCCCGTACCTGCCGGGATCGGGCAGGCACTGGCGGATGACGAGGATCAGGCCTTGCAGACCTGAGCGATGGCGTCGGCCAGCAGGTCGAGACGGGTGGCGTCGATGCCGGCGACGTTGGCCCGGCCGGAGCTGACCATGTACACGCTGTGGTGGTCGCGCAGTTCCTTGACCTGGGCTGGCGACAGCCCGGTGTAGGAAAACATCCCGCGCTGCACACCGATATGGGCAAAGCGCTCGGCCAGCCCGTGGGGTTGCAGGGCTTCGACCAGCCCGGCACGCAATTGGGCGATGCGTTGGCGCATGGCTTCCACTTCGTCGGCCCACAGGCTTTTCAGCTCGGGGTCGCCGAGGATGGTCGCCACCACCGCCGCGCCGTGATCCGGTGGGGTGGACCACAGGTTGCGCGCGATATGGGCCAGCTGGCTGCGGATGTCCGTGAGTTTTTCCGCGTTGCTGGCGCAGACGATCAGCGCGCCGGTGCGGTCGGAGTACAGGCCGAAGTTCTTCGAGCAGGAACTGGTAATCAGCAGTTCCGGCAGCTCGGAGGCCATCAGCCGTACCGCCCAGGCATCCTGTTCCAGGCCATCGCCAAAGCCCTGGTAGGCGAAGTCGATCAGTGGCAGTAGCTCGCGAGCGCGCACCACTTCCAGCACCCGGCGCCAGTCGTCATGGGACAGGTCAAAGCCGGTCGGGTTGTGGCAGCAGGCATGCAGCAGCACCACGTCGCCCTTGGGGGCCTGTTTCAGGGTGGCGAGCATCGCCTCCACGTCCAGGCGGTTGTCACTGCCGACGTAGGGGTAATGGCTGACCTTGAGCCCGGCGGTGGCGTAGATGGTTTCGTGGATCGGCCAGGTCGGGTTGCTCAGCCAGATGCCGCGGCCGGGCAGGCATTGGGCGATAAAGTCGGCCGATAACCGCAGGGCGCCCGTGCCGCCCGGGGTCTGGGTAACACCAGCGCGTTGCTCGGCGATCAACTTGGAATCGGCGCCCAGCACCAGTTCATTCACCAGCTTGCCGAAGGCCGCGTTGCCGTGGCCGCCGATGTAGGTCTTGGTGGTCTGGCGCTCCACCAGGCGTTGCTCGGCCAGTTTCACCGACTGCGGGATTGGCGTCAGGCCCTGGGAGTCCTTGTAGACCCCCACGCCGAGGTCGAACTTGCGCGGGTTGCTGTCCGAGGCGTAGGCCTCCATCAGGCCGAGAATCGGGTCGCCGGGTACGCGGCCGATGGCGTCGAAGTGCATTACTTGCGTCCTTCTGCGGTCTGGGCCACTTGGTCGGTGCGTGCGGCCATGATGAAGTCGTTGCGGTGCAGGCCCTTGATGGAGTGGCTCCACCAGGTCACGGTGACTTTGCCCCACTCGGTGAGCAAGCCTGGGTGATGACCTTCGGCTTCGGAAATTTCACCCATGGCGTTGGTGAAGGCCAGGGCAAATTTGAAGTTTTTGAACAGGAAGACTTTTTCCAGCTGCATCACGCCGTTGCGTACTTCGATGTTCCAGTCGGGGATCTGCTTGATCAGTACCGGCAGTTCTTCGTCGCTGACTTGGGGGGCATCGGCACGGCAGGCTTCGCAATGGGCTTGGTTCAGAGCGGTCATGGTGTATTCCTGAAAACGATTCTTGTTGGAAATTACTATCTTTCGCGGCACGTCGCGAGTGTGATCTGCTCAGGCCGCCTTGGGCTTGGGCGTGAACTTGGGTGGATGCAGGCCCAACTGCATGCCCTGGTGGACCATGGCCATGATGTCTTCATGGGCCAGGTCGAACAGGCGCTCAAGGCTTGGCAGGACGAAATACAAGGGCTGCAGGATATCGATGCGATAAGGCGTGCGCATCGCTTCCAGGGGATTGAAGGCCTGGTGCTCGGGCTCGTCGGAGAGGCTGTAGACGGTTTCCTTGGGCGAAGAAAGAATCCCGCCGCCATAGATGCGTTTGCCGTGCGGGGTGTCGACCAGGCCGAACTCGATGGTCATCCAGTACAGGCGCGCCAGGTATACCCGTTCTTCCTTGGTCGCCTGCAGGCCGAGCTTGCCGTAGGTGTGGGTGAATTCGGCGAACCAGGGGTTGGTCAGCAATGGGCAGTGGCCAAAGATCTCGTGGAAGATATCCGGCTCTTGCAGGTAGTCCAGTTCTTCGCGGGTGCGAATGAATGTGGCGACGGGAAACTGCTTGCTGGCGAGCAGTTCAAAAAAGGTCTGGAAGGGGATCAGTGCCGGAACCCGGGCCACCTGCCAGCCGGTGGTTTCACCGAGCACCTTGTTGATTTCGCCCAACTGCGGGATGCGGTCGTGGGGCAGGCCGAGCTTTTCGATGCCGTCCAGGTATTCCTGGCACGCGCGACCTTCAAGCACTTTGAGTTGGCGGGTGATCAGGGTGTTCCACACCGCATGTTCTTCGGCCGGGTAGTCGATAAAACCGTGCGCGTCGGGCTCGCGGGCCACGTACTGCGTCTGCTTCATGCTGCTCTCCTGCAAGGGGCTGCGTTCTTGTTATGTATGACGCTAGAGATACTCCAAGGTGCCGCAGCCTGCAGCAGGTCGCCGGCGCCGTGCAGGCGCTTTTTAATCCATAATCGTAAAGTATTCGTTACGAATTTCCCTGGGTGGCGTAATCATGGCGGTTTTGTGAGTTGATAACGGCGATCACTGTCACATAATCTTTACGTCTATTTGCGCCAGGCCTGAAAAAAGTCGGCGCTGCCGGCCGCTGTTTTTGGCGCTCATGCCTCTCTTTACCTGTTTCGGGTCTTTTATATGCGGATCAAAGTCCACTGCCAGAATCGCATCGGCATCCTGCGCGACATTCTCAACCTGTTGGTGGAGTACGGGATCAACGTGGCCCGGGGCGAGGTGGGCGGGGAGCACGGCAATGCGATCTACCTGCACTGCCCGAACCTGATCAACCTGCAGTTCCAGGCCTTGCGCCCCAAGTTCGAGTCCATTACCGGGGTGTTCGGGGTCAAGCGGGTGGGGCTGATGCCCAGCGAGCGTCGGCATATGGAGCTCAACGCCCTGCTCGGTGCCCTGGAGTTCCCGGTGCTGTCGATTGATATGGGCGGTTCGATCGTGGCCGCCAACCGCGCGGCGGCGCAGTTGCTCGGGGTGCGGGTGGACGAGGTGCCGGGGATCCCGCTGTCGCGTTACGCCGAGGATTTTGATTTGCCGGAGCTGGTGCGGGCCAGCAAGTCGCGAATCAACGGCCTGCGGGTCAAGGTCAAGGGCGATGTGTTCCTGGCGGATATCGCGCCCCTGCAATCGGAGCATGACGACAGCGAGGCGCTGGCGGGCGCGGTCCTGACCCTGCACCGCGCGGATCGGGTCGGTGAGCGCATCTATAACGTGCGCAAGCAGGAGTTGCGTGGCTTCGACAGTATTTTCCAGAGTTCCAAGGTCATGGCGGCAGTGGTGCGTGAGGCGCGGCGCATGGCGCCGCTGGATGCGCCACTGTTGATCGAAGGCGAGACCGGCACCGGCAAGGAGTTGTTGGCCCGCGCCTGCCATCTGGCCAGCCCCCGTGGGCAGTCGCCGCTGATGGCGCTCAATTGCGCCGGCTTGCCGGAGTCGATGGCCGAGACCGAGCTGTTCGGTTACGGCCCGGGTGCGTTTGAGGGCGCGCGGGCTGAAGGCAAGCTCGGGCTGCTGGAGCTGACCGCTGGCGGCACGCTGTTTCTGGATGGGGTCGGGGAGATGAGCCCGCGGCTGCAGGTCAAGCTGTTGCGCTTTTTGCAGGATGGCTGCTTCCGCCGGGTAGGCAGTGATGAGGAGGTGTACCTGGATGTGCGGGTGATCTGTGCGACCCAGGTCGACCTTTCCGAGCTTTGCGCGCGTGGCGAGTTTCGCCAGGACCTTTACCACCGGCTCAATGTGTTGTCCCTGCACATCCCGCCATTGCGCGAATGCCTCGACGGCCTGGCACCGCTGGTGGAGCACTTTCTTGATCAGGCCAGCCGGCAGATCGGCTGCCCGCTGCCGACCCTGGCCCCGCCCGCCCTGGAGCGGCTCAGCCACTACCATTGGCCGGGCAATGTGCGGCAGTTGGAAAACGTGTTGTTCCAGGCGGTTTCGTTATGCGACGGGGCGTTGGTCAAAGCCGAGCATATTCGCTTGCCGGACTATGGCGTGCGTCAGCCGCTTGGCGATTTCTCCCTGGAGGGCAGCCTGGAGGATATCGTTGGGCGCTTTGAAAAGGCGGTGCTTGAGCGCCTGTATGCCGAGCATCCGAGCAGCCGCCTGCTGGGCAAGCGCCTGGGGGTTTCCCACACCACCATTGCCAATAAATTGCGCGATCATCAGCTCGGCAAAAACCCTGTCGACGTGTAGTTGCTGTCGATAGGTCTGGGCCGAGGTCGGACGGGTGCTGAAGTGATGCCTGAAGAAGCGGGTCGTTGCGGATGGCCAGCGCAGCCTCGTGCCTCGGCAGCGGCTACAGGTTTAGCGGTGGGTGTCGTAATACCTTGGGTTCGATTGTGTATCCAGGCCGTTACTTGCCGTTAGCGGCATAAGACCGCCGTTTTTCCGTCTCTCGCCGCGCTCCGAATTTCCTCCCAAACCCGCCAAAGCCTTGCTCCGCCTGGGGATTCATCGCTCTAAAACAAGTTGGTGCGCTTATTGCTTATGGCTCATCAGTACAGCGGTGGGCGGCAAACGTCCGGCAGACAGAGGAAAGACTGTGGACAAGTACCTTTACGTGGCAATGACCGGCGCCAGCCAGAATGCTCTGGCGCAAAAGGCTCATGCCAACAATCTGGCGAACATCTCCACCAACGGTTTTCAGCGCGACCTGGAGCAGGCGCGTTCGATGCCGGTGTTCGGTGACAGCTTTCCGGCGCGCGCCTTTGCCATGTCGGAACGTCCTGGCACCGACTTCACGCCTGGCTCCCTGGTGGAAACCGGTCGCGAGCTGGATGTGGCCGTCAGCGGCAAGGGTTGGATTGCCGTGCAGAACCCCGATGGGGGTGAAAGCTACGTGCGCACCGGCAGCCTGAATGTTGACGCCCTGGGTGTGTTGCGGGCGGGCAACGGCATGGCCGTGATGGGCAATGGCGGTCCGATCGCCGTGCCGCCCGAGCAGAAGATCGAAATCGGCCAGGACGGCACCATCAGCATCCGCGCCATGGGCGAAGGCCCGCGAGTGATGGCTGAAGTCGACCGCATCAAGCTGGTCAACCCGGATTTGAAAAGCATGACCAAGGGCCTCGACGGTTCGATCCAGACCAAGGACGGCCAGGCCGCACCGGCTGATGCCAATGTGCAGTTGGTGTCGGGTTTCCTGGAGTCGAGCAACGTCAATGCCGTTGAAGAAATGACCGCGGTCCTGGCTTTGTCCAAGCAGTTTGAATTGCACATCAAGATGATGAGCACCGCGAAAGAAGACGACCAGGCCATGGCTCGGGTCTTGCAGATCAGCTAATCACCAGTACGTAGCGCCGTAAAACAGGCGCACGAGGAGAATCGAATGCTTCCGGCTCTATGGGTTGCCAAAACCGGTCTGTCCGCCCAGGACACCAACCTGACCGTTATTTCCAACAACCTGGCGAACGTCTCGACCACGGGTTTCAAACGTGATCGCGCCGAGTTCCAGGACCTGCTGTATCAGATCAAGCGTCAGCCTGGTTCGCAGTCTACCCAGGACAGCGAGCTGCCATCGGGCCTGCAAGTCGGTACCGGTGTGCGCATCGTCGGCACCCAGAAGAACTTCACTGCCGGCAGCCTGCAGACCACCGAGCAGCCGCTCGACCTGGCGGTCAACGGTCGTGGTTTCTTCCAGATCCTGCAGCCGGATGGCACCACGTCCTACACCCGTGACGGGACCTTTCACCTGGACTCCAATGGCCAGATCGTCACCGCCAACGGCTTCACCCTGGAGCCTGCGGTTGTGGTTCCCAACGATGCCCAGACCTTCACCGTAGGTCAGGACGGCACTGTTTCCATCACCGTGGCCGGCAACCCGGCTTCGCAAGTGATCGGCAACCTGCAAACCGCCGACTTCATCAACCCGGCCGGTCTGCAAGCCGTGGGCAACAACCTGTTCCTGGAAACCGCCGCCAGCGGCGCGCCGCAGATCGGTACTCCGGGCCTCAACGGTTTCGGCACCACGCTGCAGAACACCCTGGAAACCTCCAACGTCAGCACCGTTGAAGAGATGGTCAACATGATCACCACTCAACGTGCCTACGAGATGAACTCCAAGGTGATTTCCACCGCCGACCAGATGCTCTCGTTCGTAACGCAGAATCTGTAATCAAGTCTTCGAGGCGGCCTTGAACGGCGCGCCTGCAACACCGTGAGGTAGGGTCATGAATCGGTTTGTGTGTGTTCTAACGCTGAGTGGGATCACTGTGCTCGCGGGCTGTGTCAGCCCGCCGCCCAAACCCAATGACCCGTACTACGCGCCGGTGTTGCCGCGCACGCCGCTGCCTTCGGCCGCCAATAACGGCTCGATCTACCAGGCCGGCTTCGAGCAGAACCTTTATGGCGACCGCAAGGCGTTCCGGGTCGGTGACATCATCACCATCACCCTCAACGAGCGGACCCAGGCCAGCAAAGGCGCCAACTCGGCGCTGACCAAGACCAGCAACAACAGCATCGGCCTGAGTTCGTTGTTCGGCGCCGTGCCCAATACCAACAACCCGCTGGGCGATGGCGACCTGACCCTGAATGCCGGATACAGCGGCAACCGCGCCACCAAGGGCGACAGCAAGGCCGCCCAGAGCAACAGCCTGACCGGTTCGATCACGGTCACCGTGGCCGACGTGCTGCCCAACGGCATCATCGCCGTGCGCGGCGAGAAGTGGATGACCCTCAATACCGGCGATGAGCTGGTACGGATTGCCGGGCTGGTGCGGGCTGACGATATCGCCACCGACAACACCGTGTCTTCGACCCGGGTCGCCGATGCGCGCATTACCTATTCGGGCACCGGTTCGTTTGCCGATGCGAACCAGCCGGGCTGGTTCGACCGTTTCTTCTTAAGCCCGCTGTTCCCTTTCTAGGTGATGAAAAATCAAATGCTGAATTTCAAGCACCTGATGGCGGCCGTGTTGTTGCTGTCCACCTCCCTTGGCGTACAGGCCGAGCGGTTGAAGGACATCGCCAGTATTTCCGGCGTGCGTTCCAACCAATTGATCGGCTACGGCCTGGTGGTCGGGCTTAATGGTACGGGTGACCAGACCACCCAGACGCCGTTCACCCTGCAGACCTTCAACAACATGCTGTCGCAGTTCGGCATCAAGGTGCCCGCCGGTTCCGGCAACGTGCAGTTGAAAAACGTCGCCGCGGTGTCGATCAGTGCCGACCTGCCGGCGTTCGCCAAGCCGGGGCAGGTGGTGGATATCACCGTGTCCTCCATTGGTAACTCCAAGAGCCTGCGTGGCGGCACCTTGCTGCTGACGCCGCTCAAGGGTATCGACGGCAACGTCTACGCCATCGCCCAGGGCAACCTGGTGGTGGGCGGTTTTGACGCCGAGGGGCGCGACGGTTCGAAGATCACCGTCAACGTTCCGTCGGCCGGTCGCATCCCGGGCGGGGCCTCGGTCGAGCGTGCGGTGCCGAGCGGTTTCAACCAGGGCAACAGCCTGACCTTGAACCTCAACCGCTCCGACTTCACCACCGCCAAGCGCATCGTCGACAAGATCAATGACATGCTCGGCCCTGGCGTGGCCCAGGCCATCGATGGCGGTTCGATCCGGGTGACCGCGCCGCTTGATCCAAGCCAGCGCGTGGACTACCTGTCGATTCTCGAGAACCTGGAAGTCGATCCGGGGCAGGCGGTGGCCAAGGTCATCATCAACTCCCGCACCGGCACCATCGTGATCGGCCAGAACGTCAAGGTTTCGCCGGCCGCCGTGACCCACGGCAGCCTCACCGTGACCATCACCGAAGACCCGATCGTCAGCCAGCCGGGCCCGCTGTCCAATGGGCAGACGGCCGTCGTGCCGCGCTCGCGGGTCAACGCCCAGCAAGAAGCCAAGCCGATGTTCAAATTCGGCCCGGGCACCACCCTGGACGAAATCGTGCGGGCGGTGAATCAGGTCGGCGCAGCGCCGGGTGACTTGATGGCGATCCTTGAAGCGTTGAAACAGGCCGGCGCCTTACAAGCCGACCTGATTGTGATTTGAGGTAGGCGAGCATGGATATTCGCAAGAGCGGCCTGGTGGGCGGTGGTGATTCGGGGTCGTATTCGGACCTCAACCGGCTTAACCAATTCAAGGTCGGCGACAAGAACAGTGATGCCAACATGCGCAAGGTGGCGCAGGAGTTCGAGTCGCTGTTCCTCGGGGAAATGCTCAAGTCCATGCGCTCGGCCACCGAAGCCCTGGGCAAGGACAACCCGCTCAACACGCCAGCGGCCAAGCAGTACCAGGAAATGTACGACCAGCAGTTGGCGGTTTCCCTGTCGCGCAATGGCGGCGGTATCGGCCTGGCCGATGTGCTGATGCGCCAGATGTCGAAGAATAAACCTGTGGTTCCGGGCGCGGCGGCTGCCGTGCCGGGGGCCACTGCCGAAACCAAGGCGACGCCCACCGCCATTGCCGCCGGCACCACCGCCATTGGCGGGCCGCTGACCCGGGTCAACGGCCAGCGTCCGCTGTGGGCTTCGCGCGCTGTCGATCCGCACACCTCCGGTGCCGTGCACAACGATATGGCCTTGCTCAATCAGCGGCGGATCTCGCTGCCGAGCAAGCTGACCGATCGCTTGTTGGCGGGCATCGTGCCTTCCGCTACCGGCACCGATGCCACCGGCAAGAACGTCGCGCCAGGGCGCACTACCGCCGCCACTGACGCTGTGATCAAGGGTGACTGGCAAAGTGCGCAGACCTTCGCCGCGCCCCGTGGACGAATGCAGATCTACGGTCGCGCCGTGGCCCAGCCGCCATTGGCGCCAGCCAAGAGCGCCTTCAGTTCAGCCGATGATTTCGTCGCCACCATGCTGCCGATGGCAGAGCAGGCGGCCAAGCGTATTGGTGTCGATCCGCGCTACCTGGTGGCCCAGGCCGCCCTGGAAACCGGCTGGGGCAAGTCGGTCATGCGCCAGCAGGATGGCTCCAGCAGCCACAACCTGTTTGGCATCAAGGCCGGCAGCAGTTGGAAGGGCGATCAGGCACGCGCGATCACCAGCGAATTCAGAAATGGCGAGATGGTCAAGGAGACGGCAGCGTTCCGTTCCTACGATTCCTATCAGGACAGTTTCCATGACCTGGTGACCTTGTTGCAGAGCAACAATCGCTATCAAGAAGTGCTGAAGTCGGCCGATAAGCCTGAACAGTTTGTACGCGAGTTGCAAAAAGCCGGGTATGCAACCGACCCGGATTACGCAAGCAAGATTTCGCAGATTGCCAAGCAGATGAAGAGCTACGAGAACTACGCTGCGGCGGGCGCTTCCACGAATTTATAAGGTCTGAACCATGAGTTTGCTCAATATCGGGATGTCGGGGCTGTCAGCCAGCCAATCGTCGTTGATGACTACGGGTAACAACATCGCCAACGCCGATACCGCCGGCTATTCGCGCCAGCAAACCGTGCAGGGCACCAAGGCCTCGCAGCAGTTCGGCAATGTGTTTATCGGCACCGGCACGACGCTGGCCGATGTGCGTCGGGTATACAACAGTTACCTTGATGCGCAGCTGCAGACCTCCACCTCGTTGAACAGCGATTCGGCGGCCTATTTGAATCAGGTCACGCCGCTGGACAAGCTGCTCTCCGATACCGGCACCGGCCTGAATGGCGCACTCACCAAGTTTTTCGCCTCGGTGCAGAACGTCAATGCCAAGCCAGGTGACGACGCCTCGCGCCAATTGCTGCTCAGCGATACCCAGGCCTTGAGCAATCGTTTCAACTCGATCTCCACGCAACTGACACAACAGAACGCCAACATCAACGGCAATCTGACGAACATGGCGGATCAGGTCAACAAACTGGCTACTACCGTGGCGCAGTTGAACAAGAAAATTACCGAGATTTCCAGCGCTGGCGGCATGCCCAACGAGCTGCTCGACGCCCGCAATGAAACGGTGCGCCAGCTGTCGACCTTCACCAGTGCGCAAGTGGTGGAGCGTGAAGGCAACCTTGATATTTACCTGGGCAGCGGCCAACCGCTGGTCATGGGTAGCACCACCAGCAAAATCGAAGTGGTCCCGGGCAAAGATGATCCGGGGCGCTTGTCGCTGCAACTCGATCGTGGTGCGAGCACCATCGATATCACATCGCTCATGACCGGTGGCGAGATTGGCGGTCTGCTGCGTTATCGCAGCACCGTGCTGGATCCGGCCATGAACGAACTGGGTCGTGTCGCGCTGGTTGTCGCTGATCAGATGAACAGCCTTCAGGCCCAGGGCATCGACAAGAACGGTGCCTTCGGTTCCAACCTGTTCAACAGCATCAACTCGGCGACTCAAAGTTCTCAGCGCAGCATCGCCAGCACCAGTAACGTGGGTGCAGGCAACTTTGATGTGAGCATCAAGGACACCGGCAAGCTGACCATCAACGATTACAAGGTCACGTTCACCACCGCTACCGATTACATCGTTCAGCGTCTGCCGGACAACACGTCCATGGGCTCCTTCAGCACTGCACCACCGGCAACGGCAGCGGTCATCGACGGCGTTGAGATGAAGTTCACTGCAGCTTCAGCCTCCCCCGGCGATAGCTTCAGGATCACTCCGACCCGCAATGCGGCGGCGAACATCAAGACCGAGATGACCGACTCCAAGCGTCTGGCTATCGCGGCGCCGTTGGGCGCCGCAATCGCAGCGGGCTCCAGCGGCACACTGACAATTCCGGCCAGCGGTCAACCGACCCTGACCACCAAGTTCGATATCTACGACACGGCCACCAGCACCGCGATGCAGACCGGGCTGAAAAACTCCACGCCGGCCAAGGTTGTGTTTGGAGCGGTGTCCGCCGACGGCACCAGCCAGACCTATCAGTTCCTCGATGCCAAGGGTGGACTGATCAGCAGCGGAACGATCAAGCCGGGTGAGAGCAACACGCTCAACCTGAGCATTCCGCTCAAGGACGCCACGGGTGCGCCAATGCCGCCCGCCCCAGCGACTCAATACACCGCTGACTTCAGCATGACCATCGCCGGCGCCCCAAGCGACGGCGCCGGGATCAACGTCTCGCTCAGTCAGCCGGGCACCCTGGATAACCGCAATGGCACCGCACTGGCCGGTTTGCAGACTGCGCAGACCGTGGACACGGGTTCGGCCAGCAAGGGTATTTCTCTGAACGACGCTTACGGCAAACTGGTCGAGGGCGTAGGTTCCAAGGCCGCACAGGGTAAGCTCGACAGTGCCGCGACCGATGCCATCCTGGCGAACGCCAAGGGCGCGCGCGACTCGCTTTCCGGGGTCGACCTCGATGAGGAAACCGGCAACCTGGTCAAGTATCAGCAGTACTACACCGCGTCTTCGCAGATCATCAAAGCTGCGCAGGAAATCTTCAGCACACTGATCAACAGTCTTTAAGGAGTCGTAGCCCATGCGCATTTCTACCGCCCAGTTTTACGAGTCCTCGGCTGCAAACTATCAGAAGAATTTCTCGAACGTGGTCAAGAGCAGCGAAGAGGCGAGCAGCCTGGTTCGCGTCAATACCGCCGCCGATGATCCTGTCGGCGCTTCGCGCCTGCTGCAATTGGGTCAGCAGGCTTCGATGCTCGATCAATATAAGACCAACACCAGCACCATCAAGGCGACACTGGCCCAGACCGAGTCAGTGATGACCAGCATCAGCAACGTGCTGCAACGTGCAAAAGAGCTGGCCATCGGCGCCAATAACGCCGGTTATACCGACGCCGACCGTCAGTCCAACGCCTCGGAGCTGGGACAGATCGAAGAGCAGCTGTTGAGCCTGATGAACAGCCAGGATGAAAATGGCAAATACATTTTTTCCGGCTCCAAGGGCGATACCGTTCCGTTCACCCGCAACTCCGATGGTACTTACAGCTATAACGGCGACCAGGTGACGTTGAACCTGCCTGTTGGCGACAGCATGTCGATGGCCACCAACAGCACTGGCTGGGAGGTGTTCCAGCAAGCGATCAACACCAGCCGCACTCAGGTCACCGGCTCAATGAATGATGGTCTTGTGACGTTGTCCGACGGGCACGTGACCTCGAATGTGACCTATAACGACAAGTTCCGCGCCGGCGAACCGTACGTGGTGGATTTTGTCAGCGGCACCCAGTTGCGGATCACTGACCGATTCGGTACCGACCGGACCAATGAAGCCACTCAGGGCGGCGTCATCACCTCTGACAAGAATCAGAACGTCAACTTTCGTGGTGTCGATCTGACCTTGAACTTCAACGACCCCAACGCGGCGCTGACCGGTCGTACGTTCTCCCTGGCGGCCAAGCCGGATACATTCAACGTTTCTCGTGGCCCAGGCAATCCGAGCGTGGTACAGGCGACCAGTACCAAGATTACAAATCCAAGTGCTTACCATGCCAGCTTTCCAAATGGTTCTGCGGTGCTGAAATTCACCAGCGACACCGCGTTTGATTTGTACGCTGCGCCGATCACCTCCGACAGCAAGCCGGTCTCCAGCGGCACGATGGTGGGCAATACTGCGACCGCGTCCGGTGTGGAGTTCACGCTGAACAATACGGCGGCTGACCCTCTGGCTGCCGGCGACCAGTTCAATGTGGCGGTCAATACCCACGAGACCCAGAACATTCTGGACACCGTGAGCCAGCTGAAAACAGCGCTGAACACACCGACTAACGGTGATGTTGTCGCCATCCAGAAGCAACAGGCAGCGATGACCTCAGGCATGGGCAACCTCGCCAGCGGCCTCGATCAATTGTCTTCCGGTGTCAGTTCGGTCGGCGGCCGTGGTTCGGCGTTGAATACCCAGAGCGATACCAACGAGGCGTTGGTGCTGGCGAACGCTCAGACGCAATCGGGCATCCGTGACTCGGACCCTGCCGAAGTCATGACGCGGTTAACCTTGCAGCAAACCATGTTGCAAGCCTCTCAGTTGGCGTTCAGCAAAATCGCGCAGTTGGGTCTTTTCAATAAGGTCTGATTTAGCCAAGAGATCGCGGCTGTGCGCGCGATCTCTATCCTTTCCCTTTTGTGGTTCAGGACGTTCTGCTCTCACATGAGTCGACGCCAACCGGTCGAGAGTTACGCGTGTGAAACCTACCCCTCTTGTCAGCATTGCCATCCCTGCCTTTAATCCTGAGTTCTTTCAATCAACGCTACTCAGTGCGATTGCGCAGGATTATGCGAATCTGGAGATCGTCATTTGCGATGACAGCCTGGGAGATGAGATCAGCGCGATTGTCGATGAGGTGCAACGGCAATCTCCGATAGCCTTGCGCTACGTGCGAAACCCTAGAAATCTGGGCTTTGCTCGTAACTTGCAGGCTTGCCTTGAGCATTCTCGAGGCATGTTCATCAAGTTCCTGTGTGATGACGACACCTTGTTTTCGACCTGTATCACCGAGCAGGCCAAGGTGCTCTCCACCTGTGAGCGCGTCAGTGTCGTGATCAACCAGAGGTTGTTGTTCGATGCCGGCGACAACCTGCTTCCTTCCAGGCCCATAAATTGTGTGATGTCCCCAGGCAGTGCCGTGCTCAATGGCGGGGACGTGTTGGAGGTCATGGAAGGTTCGGCGGTCAATATGCTTGGCGGCATCAGTCATGCCTTGTTTCGCAGGGAGCAGGTCGAAGCATGTCTGGCGACGCTGGTGCAGGAGGGGCAGGGGTTTGTCGCACGTCTGGACTCGGCGCTTTATATCTGCCTGATGCGGCGTGGGTTCCTGGCCTGCCTGAGCAATGTGCTGAGCCTGGAACGCATCCATCCCGGACGTCTCAGTTTCCGTGCGGCCATGACGTTGGCGTTCAAAAACGAGACCCAATGGCTCCTCCAGATGCTGGCTGCGAGAGTGGGAGAGCCAGCTCCGGCCAAGGGTTGGGTGCGTTACTTGCCACTGGATGGCTATCGAGATGGTGAAGATAAAGTCTGGGACGAGTTTGAAATGGGCCGCCTGTTCACTGCCCAGACGGCCGACTACCTGCAACAGGTGGGCACCAACAGCCTGAGCTTCGCCGAGCTGTACGATGAATGGCTGACCTGCCGCTCGTTGTCCGCCGGACAGTTGCGCGTGTTGCCAAAGCGTATTGGGCAATGGCCGAGCCAGCCCCGAATCGCCCCGGTGATCCTGGCTTCTGAGGGCGATGAACTGGCCTTGCGCACGACCTTGGAAAGCCTGGCTGCACAATCCTATGCCGCCACTCAGGTCTGGTTGCTGGCACCCGTTGATTTTCACGTGCCACCGGTAGCAGGTGTGCAGGTGCAGCACATTGCGTTGCAGGGCAATGGTTTTGGGCAGCTCAATCAACGCTTGGCGGATGAGCTGGGTATTGACTGGATTTTCCTGATGAAAGCAGGTGATCGACTGCATCCTGCTGCATTGGTCATCATGGCTGAGCGGATGGCGTTGCTGCCCAATCGCCTATGCCTTTATACCGATGAAGGTGGGCTCGACAACCTTGAAGCGAGCGCGCCGGTGTTCAAGCCGGATTTCAACTTCGATCTGATGCGCAGCTTTCCGTATGTGGGACGCCTGCTGGCATTCCAGTGCGTTGCGTTGCGTGACCTGGGCGGTTTTACCGAAGAGTTTGAGGTGCTGGCGCCCCATGACTTGCTGTGGCGGATGGTGGAAGCCAAGGGCCCGCATGTGGTGGAGCACATCGCCGAGGTGCTGGTCCAGTGCCTTTCTGGTTATGGCGTATTCCTGAACGATCCGATCGGGCATCAACAGTCATCCAAAGTAGTTGCCGCCCATTTGCAGCGTTTGGGGGTGGACGCACAGGTACAGAGCACTGAAGGCGCGTTGATCTCTCATGTGCACTACCGGCATGACGCGACGCCTCTGGTGTCGATTTTGATGTGTGCAGGCAATGATTTGCAGTCATTGGTACGTTGCGTCGAGTCAATCGTCGAGCACACGGCTTACGAAAACTATGAAGTACTCGTGATCACGGCAGGGGACGAGTCACCTGCCGTCCAGTCTTGGCTGATGGCGATGAGGCAGTTGGGTGACAGTCGATTGCGCATTGTTTCGGTCGACGCGCAGGGCACGGCGCAGCGGCTGAATGAAGTCGGTCTACACGCTCACGGTGATTATTTGTTGTTGCTCGACGCCCGGTGTGTTGTTTTCGAAAAGCACTGGTTGAGCGAACTGGTCAGCCAGGGCCAGCGTTCAGAGGTCGGCGTAGTCGGGCCGATGATATGCAAAGAAGACGGCAAGATTCACAGCGCTGGTTTGGTCCTTGGTTTGCGTGGCCCGGCTGGCACGCCTTATCTGGATAACCCGCTCGACACAACTGGCTATATGAACCGCATGCAGTTGGTACAGAACTGGAGTGCCGTCAGTCTCGAATGCTTGTTGGTTCGCCGGGATATCTTCGTTGCGGTTAATGGGTTGGATGCAGCGCATCTGGATGCGGGCCTATTTGACGCTGATTTATGCCTGCGGGTGGCTGAGCAGGGCTACCTGGTGGTATGGACGCCTTTTTCGAGGGTTGTCCGTATGGCGACGGCCGGAGATCTTGCCCCAGCGAACCACATCCTTGCTCATGATAAAGACCGCTTCTATCAACGATGGCTGCCCAAGGTGGCTCAGGATCCTGCCTACAACCGCAACTTCAGTCTCAAACTGAGTGGCTTTGGTTTTGAGTCAGGCAAGCGTGGTGGTTGGGACCCTTTCATCAGTCGTACGCTGCCTAGCGTTCTAGGGTTGCCTATCAACGTCGGTGCTGTGGGGCACTACCGTGTCACTCAACCCTTCAATGAGTTGGAACGCGCTGGCTGGATTCAGGGGCGAATCACTTACGGGGTGCCGGATACGATCGAGCTGCAGCGCCTGCAGCCGGATACAGTGATTTTTCAGTGTCGTTATAGCGCCGATTCGGTCCCCGAATTCCAAGGCGTCAAGCGTTTCTCCAATGCGCGTCGAATCTATGAGCTGGATGATTACATCATCGAGGTTCCTGAAAAGAACGCCCACGCGCGAAACATGCCGACCAATATGCGCGAACGGGTCAGCCAGGGCATCGCCCTGTGCGACCGGGTAGTGGTATCCACCGAGCCTTTGGCCGACGCCCTATCCAGCATGCACTCGGATATTCGTGTAGTCCCCAACATGTTGGCGGCGTCTTTGTGGGCTGGGTTGCAAGGGCAGCGTCAAACCTCTGCACGACCACGGGTTGGTTGGGCGGGGGGCACCAGTCACCGCGGAGACCTCGAATTGATACTTGATGTGGTCAAGACGCTGGCCGATGAAGTGGACTGGGTGTTCTTTGGCATGTGCCCGGAGTTGCTCAGGCCTTATGTCAAAGAGTTTCATCCGTCGGTTCCTTTGCAGATGTATCCGCGAAAACTGGCCAGTCTTAATCTTGACCTTGCGCTGGCGCCGCTGGAGATCAATCTGTTCAATGATTGCAAGAGCAATCTGCGTTTGCTCGAGTATGGCGCGTGCGGCTTCCCGGTGATCTGCACGGATACGAAAGCGTATCGCGGTTATCTGCCCTGCACGCGAGTGAGCGATAACTCGACTCGCGAGTGGCTGGACGCGATCCGGATGCACCTTGCCGACCCGGGCGCCAGTTATCGCCAGGGCGATGCGTTGCGCGAAGTCGTGCTTAGCGACTATGTGCTGACCGAGAACAATCTGCAGCTCTGGGCCAATGCCTGGTTAGCTGATTGAAGTCCTTGTGCTGATGCAGGGCAAAGAACAACGTGAGTATCGGGTGTGCTATGGGTGAACAGGCTGGCGAACAAAAGTGGCCACTGCAGAATGTGACAGTGGTGTTGCTCGGGCATGAAGATGAAGAGTGCCGGGCACGGGCAACCCGTTACTACGATATGCAGGGCATCCGCTGGTTGGCTGTTGAGTCACGTCTCGGCGATGGCGGTCAGGCCGCGTTACGCCAGGCTTTACAAGGCGTCGATACACCGTATGTGGTGCTGGCTCAAGCGACTGATGTGTTGTTGCCGCAGATGCTCCATGCATCCGTAGACTGGCTTCAGCAAAACCCCGGCGAACAAATGGCGCAGGGTTATGCGCTGGGTTATCGCCCGGGTAACGGTGTGGTGGCTTACTTCAAAATCGGCGAAGCGATCGCGGATGAAGTGGTTGCAGATGCTCGTGCACGTATTGATCGACATGCAGCCAGTGGCTTGCAAGCGTGGCGCGCAGTGGTTCGACCGGAGGCGCTTGATATCGCGTTGAGCGCTTTGCCCTGCGCACTGGCATTCGATGAGTGGCTGGTTGCGTTGTCCTATGCGCTATTGGCGAACGGCCCGGTGAAAGTGCTGGATTGCACCGGTGTATTGGTCCAGTGCGCCCCTGATACGGTTGATCAGGTCGCCCGGGAACAGACATTGGCCGATCTGGTTCGCACCCTTCGGCATTGGGAGGGTGAGCAACATGGGGTGTGTGCTGACGATGACGGCTTTGTCATTCTGCGCAAATTCGTCCACAACACTTATCCGGCTTGCGACGCCGTCCAGCTGTTCACCTCGCCATGGACCCGTATTGGCTCTGAGCCAGAGCGCAGCTTCGAGGCGCGGCAGTTTGTCGAGTTGCCTTACTACAATGCGCGTTTGTTCAAGCAATTGACGGTTGTTGAGTTTCTGCTGCACGCCTGGCCGGTGGGGAATCTTCACACCCACGCACTGGAAGGTGTTTGGGTGCAGGTGCACGATTTACTACAGGCCCAGGCCAGTGACACCGCCGAGAGCCTGCTGCATCGTTACCGGCAAGCGCTGAGTTTGTACCGATTCAGTCCGCATGTTTGTCGCCTGCTGTTGAATGCCTTGGATGATTCGGGCATCGAAGCGGGCACTGTCGAGCTGAGAGATTGGTTGAGTCGCCTGGAGCAAGTTGTGTCGATCGACATTGAGTCGCGCCTGGCGTCGACCCCGTCGGGAAGGATTCTTCAGGCGATCAGCGTGGCAACTCCGGACTCCGCTGAGAAACAGCGTATAGCGCAGCATTTCGCCAGCCTTCAAGTGCCCGAAATCGCGTTGGTGGTCTTCGATCCTGACGACAATAATGATGCTCTGCAAAGCACCTTCGACAGCATCCTGGCAAGCGGTCTGCAGCGTTTTCGCATCGTTGTGCTCAAAAGTGGCGATTTACCAGCTATTACCACTGCACGTGACACCCTTCACTTCATCAAGGTGACGGCTGAGAACCAGGTGTCGCACCTGAATCAACTCTTGCGTCAATTGCCCAGCGAGTGGCTCATTCTGCTTGATGCCGGAGATTTGCTTTGCGCAGCAGGTGTGTTGCGTTTGCAGGATGCGTTAGGCAACTCACCGGCGTGTCTGGCGATTGCCGCCAACGAGGTGCAGCGTGATCCTGATGGCCGCTTGATCAGCGTCGTGCGACCAGGTGCCGATATTGATCTGCTACGCAGCCGTCCCGATGTCATGTCCAGGCACTGGCTGGTTAAGCGTCAGGCGGCGCTTGAGGTCGGAGGGTACAGCGAGGTTTATCGACAGGCACTGGAGTTTGACGTGCTTTTGCGACTGATCGAGACCCAGGGACCGGCATGCCTCTCGCATCTAGACGAGTATCTGGTGATTGGACAGCAAAGCGAGGAGGCGGTGACGGACCACGCGATGTCCAGCCTCAATCGCCATCTCACTCAGTTGGGGTACCGAGCGCAGGTCAGTGATCAGGGAGAGCGTCGCCTACACATTGATTTTCGCCATTCAACCACACCGTTGGTGAGTATTCTGCTCAGCGCAGGTGCGGATCCTGCGCGACTTCAGGCCAGCCTCAACAGTGTGGTCCAGCGGACACGTTACCCTCGGTATGAAGTGTTGGTGGTGTGTACGCCTGATACCGTTGCAAGCTGCGAGCAAGCCCTGCTGGGGATGGGTAGCAAAGTCCGCCTCGTGTGTGCTGAAGACGGCTGTACTGAAGGCCAGTCGCTCAATATCGCCTCAGCTCAGGCGCGGGGCGACTATCTGGTGTTTCTCTCCAGTCGCTGCCAGGTGGTGACTCCCGCATGGCTCGAAGCGTTGCTGAATCAGGCAGAGCGCCCTGAGGTCGGTGTTGTTGGTGCCAGGTTGGTCGCAGGCAATGGTGTCATCAGCCATGCAGGTTACGAGTTGCTGAGCAGTCGCGAGGTGGATTCCGTTTGGCTTGGGTTGAAACAGGCGACTGCACGTGAATTAGGCGTGCGCGAGGTGCGCAGCTATCAGGCGGTTTCTGCCGATTGCCTGATGGTGCGGCGCGAGGTCTTTGAGCAGTGCGGCATGTTGTCAGCGGCCAACGGCGCAGATATTGAACTTTGCCTGCGAGTCGCGGCTGCTGGCTTATTAGTGCTTGGCTCGCCTTATGCACAGCTATGCAATGAAACAGTGCCGACGTTGACCGAAGAACAGATTCAGCCATTGTTCGATCAATGGCCTGAGGCGTTTTACCGTCGGCGTGTGGCACTGGCAACTTGTCACAACGGACTCGACGAAAACTGTAGCAACTAGAACATATCGATGAATAAAAGGTCGTCTCTCAACGAGCGACAGGTTCTCAGGCGTGTCGGGTTGGCCGCATTATTAGATTTGGGGGATGAACATTGAACACTGAAAAAGTAAAAGGTATGGCTCTTGCGCACAAGTATTGCCTGGGGAGCGGTATCGAACTCGGTGCGGCAGCGCACAACGCATTCTATTTGCCTGATTGCCTCAATGTGGCGCCAAGCAACGGCACGGACTATGTACATGAACGTGATCTGGCGGATTACGTCAAGTACCGCGATGCGCAACTTCAACGCACCGGCACTGTATTGCCAGTGCACTTGGTCGGGGATTTCCAATCCATTAAATGCCCCGATGAGTCCTTTGACTACCTGGTCAGCTCCCATGTCATCGAGCACTCGCCAAACACCTTGGCGGCTTTCGTCGAGTCGTCGCGCGTACTCAAGAACTTTGGCGTGTTCTTCTGCATTTTCCCCAAGCGTATTGCTGCCGCAAGTGATGCCCTGCGTGCATTGACCCCGCTGTCGCTACTGGAGCAGGCATTCGAGGAAAAACTGGATATTCACGGAATGCCGGAAGCGGACTGGCGTGAGCACTACCATGTGTTTTCCCTGCAGAGCATGCTCAAGATTGTCAATTACCTGAATACTAATGAATTGGGCAGTTGGTACATCGAGTGCGTTGAGGAAACCGACAGTAAGGTGGGTAACGGCCACACGATTGTACTGCGCAAGTTTGATGGCCTGTCCGGTTCTCGTTGGGCTGACAACGATGCTTTTGCGAAAGAGTTCACTGATCAGTACAACGCTGGGAAGCTGGGAGAGGCGCTAGTCATGCTCAAGGTCTCCTTGTCCTATGACTTTTTTGACCCGGTAAAGCTGCACCTCGCTGCGTGCCTGAGTCGTGAGTTGGACGACGAGTATGAAAGTGTCGAGTTCTTGCGCCAAGCCTTGATACTCGAGCCCGAGAACGAGGATTTCCGCAGTGACTTCTTCAGCTGGACAGGTCGTTATTACACCAATCCGGTTCTCTGAATGTAACCGCAGCCCTTTGCGGATGTGCCCTGAGCGCCAGCCACGGCGCGGTATGGGGGTGATTTGAAGACGAGCCCACCGTCATAGTGTCCTCTGGACCCCGTGCGGGTGGGCTTGCCTCGAATCAATTTTGTGGCCAGTGTGTGTGGTCGGTGATTGCGGTCTTGGGGCTACCTGTAGATTGAGCTCCGCCATTGATGGCATTTCCTAGGCGTTGTAAGAGTGACTTGGCAGTCGAAACGCGCATCTCTAAGCTAATCAGTCATCTGGCGGTGAGGTTGGTGCGGTATGCGAATTCCTGTTGCCAAGGTTCCCTGCCTCCCTGAAATTCCGCCATATCTATCGGGAAGCCACAATGATTGGCATCAAAAGCATCGCGAGTTACGTTCCTGTTGAGGGCGTCGATAATTACGCCCAGGGTGCGAAATTCGGCAAGGACCAGGATTTTATTTTCGGCAAGATCGGTTCGACCTTCCTGCCGCGCAAGGATGCAAGTCAGGAAACTTCGGACCTCTGTGTGGAGGCGGTGAATGCTCTTTTCGCCGCGAATCCGTCGCTGGATCCGGCGTCAATCGATGCGTTGATCGTCGTTACCCAGAATGGAGATGCTGAAGGTCTGCCGCATACATCCGCTATCGTGCAGCACAAGCTAGGCCTCTCAACCGGGGTTGCTGCGTTCGACATTTCCTTGGGTTGCTCTGGCTATGTTTATGGCCTTTACGCCATGAAAGGCTTTATGGAAGCGGCCGGCTTGAAGAATGGCCTGTTGATCACGGCCGATCCCTATTCAAAAATTGTCGATCCCGAAGATCGCAACACCACCATGCTCTTTGGTGACGCGGCAACGGTCACCTGGATGGGTGAGGATGCCCGCTGGAGCTTGGGCAAGTCGCGCTTTGGTACGGATGGCAGTGGTGCGGAGTTCCTCAAGGTCAACGATGGTCTGTTCTTCATGAACGGTCGCCAGGTCTTCAACTTTGCATTGCTCAAGGTCCCTGCGCATCTGCACGAGTTGATCGAGGCGAGCGCACTGGTCGAAGCAGATATTGACTTGTATTGCATTCACCAGGGCAGTGCGGCGATTGTCGATGCCGTGGCTCGACGCTTTGAAGAAGAACCGGCCAAATTTATCAAGGACATGACAGAGACTGGCAACACCGTGTCTTCCAGTATTCCGCTGTTGCTGGAAAAGCATGTACTTGGCTCGCCGCACAAGCGTGTTGCGTTGAGTGGTTTTGGTGTTGGGTTGTCTTGGGGTTCTGCGATTATCGAGCGGGTGGAGAACTGATGTACCGTCGCCTGGATAGACCCGCCTTTTAAGGAGGGCCTGTCCAGGCAGATGTCAGTTCATATCCACACTGAGCAAGCGTGTAGCAAGATTTTTGATGCTGGTCTGTGGTGCCTTCTTAAAGGGGATGTTGCCTCTCTGGAAGACGATGACGCTGTCGTAGTAACTGATGCTGAACGTAAATCGTGTGATGAAGTTCGGTTCAACGGTCCCGCGAGAGTGGTCGGCATTCAGGTCGTCGATGAAATGCTTGCTGATGTTGATGAATGTCTCTGGGTTATCCTTCCCGCCACCGTATTCCTGCCAGTAGGCGGTATGCAGGTCTTCGACGATGTAAATGCCGTTCTTCGACACTTTTGGATAGAGGAACTCGAACGTCTTGTTTATGTGCGCCATTTGATGGCTGCCGTCATCCAGTACGATGTCGAAGCTGCCAAACTCGGTGATCAGCGCCTCCAGGAATGCAGGATCCGATTGGTCGCCAATCCGCACGTGAATGCCGTCTTCCTCGAATGCCTTGCAGTTCGGGTCGATATCAATGCCGACAATCGTGGCGAGCGGTCCGAAGAAGCGCTTCCACATTTGCAATGATCCTCCCTTCGAAACACCTATCTCCAGGATTGTGATGGATTTGTTGCGCCACTCCATCAGATGCTTTTCGTAGATCGGAAAGTAATGAGTCCATTTGTGAATCAAACGATCATCGTTAGTGAGGAAATCTTGCCAAAGGTTCATTAGGGGGGCTTCGCTAGAGTCCGGTATAACCACCGGATATTGTTAGGGGGGGATTTGGCGCGACGTCGGGAAAATGCCGGCCTTGGACTAGCGTAGGCTCATAAGCAAGGTCTGTTCCAAAGACTCTCAAGCCCTTGGTTTTATTGAAGTGGCTAGGTGCCAGTAAAAAAATCTCAAATAAGCCCTAAAGCAACCTGAGTTCCCGACGATAACCATTACGAAGGTTCTCTAGGCCACACCCGGCGGATGCCAGGGCCGGAAGCCGTAGTCCCCATCCAACGAGGAATTCGTCATGGCATTAACCGTAAACACTAACGTCACGTCTTTGAGCGTTCAGAAAAACCTGAACCGTTCTTCCGATGCGCTGAGCACCTCGATGACCCGTCTTTCCTCGGGCCTGAAAATCAACAGCGCTAAAGACGACGCTGCCGGCCTGCAGATCGCTACCCGCATGACCTCGCAGATCCGTGGTCAGACCATGGCGATCAAAAACGCCAACGACGGTATCTCGATCGCCCAGACCGCTGAAGGCGCGATGCAAGAGCAGACCAACATTCTGCAACGTATGCGTGAACTGGCTCTGCAATCGGTGAACGACTCGAACAGCAAGCTGGATCGTGATGCTCTGGATAAAGAATTCAAGGCGATGATCAGCGAGATCGGCCGTATTGCTGACAGCACCCAGCTGAACGGCAAGAACCTGCTCGACGGTAGCGCTGGCACCATGGTTTTCCAGGTGGGCTCCAACACCGGTACTCAGAACCAGATCTCCATCGACATGTCGAAAGGCCTGAGCTCCGCAACTTCCGGTGCACTGAGCGACTTGGCAACCCAGACCATCTCTGGTGCCGTGAGCTCTGATGCCCAGGCAACCTTCAGCGCCGCAATGAGTGCAATTGATACTGCACTGGACACCATCAACAGTGTGCGTGCTGACCTGGGTGCTTCCCAAAACCGTCTGTCCAGCACCATCAGCAACCTGCAAAACATCAACGAGAACGCTGAAGCTGCTCGTGGTCGCGTACAAGATACCGACTTCGCTGCTGAAACTGCGCAGTTGACCAAGCAACAAACTCTGCAACAAGCTTCCACCGCAGTTCTGGCTCAGGCCAACCAACTGCCATCCGCTGTACTGAAACTGCTTCAGTAATAGCTGATGCGTTTTAGGCGGGGGAGTGCGCTAGTCGCACTCTCTCGCTTTTTTAGTTCAAGAGGTGATGGACATGGATATGAGCGTCAAGCTGAACTTGTCTTATCCTGCTGCGAAGCACGCAACGCCTGTTGCTGAGCCCGTGGCGGAGAAGCCTCAAGCCGCTGCTGCGGTTGTGGCAACGGTCAAGGATGAAGCAAAAGATACGACCAGCGAGCGAGACAAACTTAAAATGGCCGTTCAGGAAATTGAAAAGTTTGTGCAGTCGGTCAAGCGAAACCTGGAGTTCTCGATTGATGAACCCTCAGGCAAAGTCGTCGTCAAAGTCATAGCCAGTGACTCCGGTGAGGTGATCCGTCAGATCCCCAACGAAGAAGTTCTGAAATTGGCCAATAGCTTGAATGACGCAAGCAGTCTGCTGTTCAGCGCTCGAGTCTGACAGCTGGCACAAATTTTGTTGCTATGTTCTTTTGGGCGTTGTAGTGGTCAAAAGACCGGCGAGACACTAAAAGGGAGTTCCTCATGGCAAGTCCAATTCTACCAGGCACGGGTTTAGGCTCTGGTCTGGACACCGGTGCAATCGTCAAGGCTCTGGTCAACGCTGACAAGGCGGCCAAGCAAGGGCAGATTGACCGTGGCACCACCACCAATACTGCGTCCATCTCCGGTATCGGTACTCTCAAGTCGCTGATGGCGACATTTCAGACGACCTTGGCGACGCTGGGTAACACCACTGAGCCTCAGTTCAATGGGTTTGTTGCGACCCCTTCCGATTCTAAAGTCCTTTCTGCCACGGCCAAAAACTCGGCGATCAATGGTGTTTACAACATCAAGGTCGATCAAATTGCGACCGGCTCGAAGATTGCGTCGGCTGCGTTCAAGGATGGTCCAAAGAGCGCGATAACCGCCGGCACCTTGGTGATCTCCGTAGGTGCCTCCCCCGACAACGCCTATAACCTGGAAGTGCCTGAAAACGCCACTCTAGAGTCGGTCGCCAAGTCGATCAACGACAAGTATCAGTTCAGTGGCCTGAGTGCCAACATCGTGACCGACAGTTTCGGTTCGCGCCTGGTGGTCAGTTCGTCTAACACGGGTTCCGGTTCTGATATTTCTCTGAGTGGGATTCCTGGGCTGGAAGTCGATGGCACGAAGGTGATGGCCGGTACTGGCGGGAAAGATGATGCCTCGGTGGCATCGGCTACATCGTCGGGCGCTGTCGGGGCGGTCGCCAAGGATGCGAAGTTCAGCATCGATGGCATGCCGATTACCAGTGCGAGCAACAAGCTTGATAATACGGTGTCCGGGTTGTCGATGACGCTGTTTACGGTGGGTGAGTCGCGGGTTGTGGTCAGTCCGAACAATGATGGCCTGAAGGCTTCGGTGCAGAAGTTCGTCGATGCCTACAATGCCGTGGCCAACGCCATTACTTCGCTGACCAAGCCTTCTCTGGATGACGACGGCAAGCCGACTATTCCAGCGGCGCTGACAGGCGACGCTCTGCCACGTTCAATCCTCGCAGCCATCCGCGGCCCCTTGACCGAAACTGGTAGTGGCGACAAGTTGACTGTGCTTTCGCAGTTGGGTATCACGACTGATCAGAAAACCGGTGCCTTGAACTTCAATACCGTCAAGTTCGATGCCGCGATGAACGACAAGAAGCTGGGTGGTGAAGTGCAAACCCTGTTCTCGGGCGATAACGGTCTGATGAGCCGCATGACCAAGGCCATCACGCCCTACACTAAGACGGGTGGCATTCTAACCACGCGTAGTGATGACTTGAACAAGGCCAAGACCAAGCTTGCAAACGATCAATTGGCGCTGGATCGCCGCATTGAATCCCTGACCGCTATGCTGACCAAAAAGTACAACGACATGGATACTCTGGTCGGCAAGCTCAAGGCCACTGCCAGCAACATCACCTCGATGTTTGATGCGATGAACGCGCAAAAGAAAGGCTGATAGCCGCTAGTGCCAAAAGCCCGGCGGCGCCTTTCGGTGTTCCGGGCTTTTGTGTTTCAGGTCTAAAGATTTTTGACGCGTTGTCGATACACTGGTTATACGAACCACAGAATTTGCATGAGGTAGAGCATGAATCCAATGTTAGCCCTTCGCCAATATCAGAAAATTGGTGCCCAGGCGCAGACCTCCGAAGCCAGCCCGCACCGTCTGGTACAGATGCTGATGCAGGGCGGCCTGGACCGTATCGCTCAGGCCAAAGGCGCCCTGGAACGCAAGGACATTCCCAACAAAGGCATTTTGATCGGCAAGGCTATCGGTATTGTCGGCGGCTTGCGCGAGGGTCTGGATCTGGAGAACTCGCTCGAGAGTCTGGGCGAGCTGGACAACCTCTACACCTACATGATGAAGCGTCTGGCAGAAGCCAACGTGAAAAGCGATCCCCGGATTCTCGATGAGGTCGCAGGTTTGCTCCGCACGGTCAAAGATGGCTGGGATGCCATCGCCGAGCCTGGTCCGCAGTTTTAAGGAGATCGCCATGAGTCTTGTATTGCAGCGAATCGAACACACCCGTGATGCCCTGGTCGGAGCCCTGGCCGAGCGTAATTGGGAAGCCATTGGTGAGTTGGACCTGGCGTGCCGTTCCTGCATGGAAGACGTCTTGAGTGAAGCTTCAGTGGACGAGGCGGCGTTGCGCAATAATCTTGAGGAGTTGCTTGGGGTCTACAAGCAATTGCTGGAGGCGGCGAGTGGTGAGCGTCAGGCGATTGTCGACGAGATGTCGCAGATCCATCAAGCACAGAGCGCGGCAAAGGTTTACCATCTGTTCGGTTAATGTTGAGTTAATCCGAACCTGGCGCGCCATAAATTTGACTGTGCACGCTTTTTTGACTTAACTAGTGCTGTTTTCAGATTTCAGACGTCTATAAGGCAGATAATGCCTACAAGCGTCTAGCTTGCCCCTCATTCTGGGCATTGAGTTGACTAGGGAAGTTGCTATTGCATGTGGCGTGAAACCAAAATTCTGCTGATCGATGACGATAGCGTCCGCCGCCGCGACCTGGCGGTAATTTTAAATTTTCTCGGCGAAGAAAATTTACCCTGCGGCAGCCATGACTGGCAGCAGGCGGTCGGCTCTTTGTCATCAAGTCGTGAAGTCATTTGCGTACTGATCGGGACGGTAAGTGCTCCTGGCGCGCTTTTGGGCTTGTTAAAGACACTCTCAACCTGGGATGAGTTCCTTCCAGTTTTGTTAATGGGCGATAATTCTTCCATTGACCTGCCTGAAGACCAGCGTCGGCGAGTGCTTTCGACCCTGGAAATGCCCCCCAGCTACAGCAAGCTGCTCGACTCCCTGCACCGTGCCCAGGTCTATCGTGAAATGTACGATCAGGCCCGCGAGCGCGGTCGTCATCGTGAGCCGAACCTGTTCCGCAGCCTGGTAGGCACCAGTCGCGCGATCCAGCATGTGCGGCAGATGATGCAGCAGGTGGCCGATACCGACGCCAGTGTGCTGATCCTTGGCGAGTCCGGCACGGGCAAGGAAGTGGTGGCGCGCAACCTGCACTACCATTCCAAGCGCCGCGACGCGCCATTTGTGCCGGTCAACTGTGGGGCGATTCCTGCGGAACTGCTTGAAAGCGAATTGTTCGGCCATGAGAAGGGCGCCTTTACCGGGGCGATCACCAGCCGGGCCGGCCGTTTCGAGTTGGCTAACGGCGGCACTCTGTTCCTCGACGAAATTGGCGATATGCCTCTGCCGATGCAGGTCAAGCTGCTGCGGGTCCTGCAGGAACGTACCTTTGAGCGCGTGGGCAGCAACAAGACCCAGAGCGTCGATGTGCGCATCATTGCGGCGACCCACAAGAACCTTGAAAGCATGATCGAGGTCGGCAGCTTCCGCGAAGACCTGTACTACCGCCTGAACGTATTCCCGATCGAGATGGCCCCGCTGCGCGAGCGCGTCGAGGACATCCCGTTGCTGATGAACGAGCTTATCTCGCGCATGGAGCATGAGAAGCGCGGGTCGATCCGCTTCAACTCCGCCGCCATCATGTCGCTGTGCCGCCATGGCTGGCCGGGCAACGTTCGTGAACTGGCCAACCTGGTGGAGCGCATGGCGATCATGCACCCCTATGGGGTCATTGGCGTGGTCGAGTTGCCGAAGAAGTTCCGCTACGTCGATGACGAAGACGAACAACTGGTCGATAGCCTGCGCAGTGACCTGGAAGAGCGCGTGGCGATCAATGGCCATGCGCCGGACTTCGCGTCCACCGCGATGTTGCCGCCTGAAGGCCTGGACCTGAAGGACTACCTGGGCAGCCTTGAGCAGGGCTTGATTCAGCAGGCGCTGGACGATGCCAATGGCATTGTTGCGCGTGCAGCGGAGCGCTTGCGTATTCGTCGCACCACCCTGGTGGAGAAGATGCGCAAGTACGGCATGAGCCGGCGTGAGGGTGATGAACAGGCGGATGATTGACGCCTGTTTTTCAACTCGTTGAAATAGCTGCGGTTTTTTTTAGGCACGGGTATTGCTAAGTCTCTTGCAACGTTCCGTTTAACTGACGGTCAGCCAAGCGAGAGAGCACGATGCCCCAAGCCGCCCAGATGTCTCCTGTCCCTGACGCTCCGGGGCAATCGTCGTCCGTAGAGCAGGCAAGCCGGCTTGGCCTTGAGCAGGCGTTTGCCTTGTTCAACCAGATGTCGAGCCAACTTACCGACTCCTACAGCATGCTTGAAGCGCGAGTCACCGAACTCAAGGGTGAGTTGGCGGTGGTCAGTGCCCAGCGCATGCAGGAGTTGGCGGAAAAAGAACGCCTGGCCAATCGCCTGCAAAACCTCCTTGATCTGCTGCCGGGTGGCGTCATCGTCATCGACGGCCAGGGCATGGTCCGTGAGGCCAACCCGGCGGCCTGCGAATTGCTCGGCCTGCCCCTCGAAGGGCAGCTGTGGCGCCAGGTCATTGCCCGCTGCTTTGCACCGCGTGAAGACGACGGTCATGAAATCTCCCTCAAGGACGGGCGGCGCCTGTCGATTGCCACGCGCTCGCTGGATGCCGAGCCGGGGCAGTTGGTGCTGCTCAACGACCTGACTGAAACCCGTCACCTGCAAGATCAGCTGGCGCGCCACGAGCGCCTGTCCTCCCTGGGGCGTATGGTTGCCTCCCTGGCCCACCAGATTCGTACGCCGTTATCGGCGGCTTTGCTGTACGCCAGTCATTTGACTGAGCAGGAGTTGCCGCTGGCCACCCAGCAGCGTTTCGCCGGGCGCCTGAAGGAACGTTTGCACGAGTTGGAGCATCAGGTGCGCGACATGTTGGTGTTCGCCCGGGGCGAGCTGCCGCTGACCGATCGCATCACCCCCAAATCCTTGTTGCAGTCGCTGCAGGCCGCCGCCTCGACCCAGGTCCAGGATGTGCCGGTCCGTTGGCAGTGCGACAGCCATGCCGGCGAGTTGCTGTGCAATCGCGACACCCTGGTCGGCGCGGTGCTCAATCTGATTGAAAATGCGATCCAGGCCAGTGCCGGCCAGGCGCGGCTCAAGGTGCACCTCTACACCCGCGATAACACCTTGCGTCTGTGCGTCAGCGACAGCGGCAGTGGTATCGAAGAGGCGGTGCTGGCGCGCCTTGGCGAGCCGTTTTTCACCACCAAGGCCAATGGAACCGGCCTTGGCCTGACGGTGGTCAAGGCGGTGGCCCGTGCCCATCAGGGAGAATTGCAGCTGCGCTCGCGTTCGGGGCGTGGAACCTGTGCGCTGGTGACCTTGCCGTTGTTCTCCAGCGCTCACGCAACGGAGTGAAAGTAATGGCGATCAAGGTGTTACTGGTTGAAGACGATCGTGCCCTGCGCGAGGCCCTGGCGGACACGCTGCTGCTGGCGGGTCATGACTACAAGGCGGTCGGCAGTGCCGAAGACGCCCTGGACGCGGTGGCCAGCGAATCGTTCAGCCTGGTGGTCAGTGACGTCAACATGCCGGGTATGGACGGCCATCAGTTGCTCAATGTGTTGCGCTCGCGCCAACCGCAATTGCCGGTGTTGTTGATGACTGCCCACGGCGCTGTCGAGCGCGCGGTGGATGCCATGCGTCAAGGCGCCGCGGATTACCTGGTCAAGCCCTTCGAACCCAAGGCTCTGCTCGACCTGGTGGCACGCCATGCCCTGGGCTGTCTGGGGGCTGCGGAAGGCGAGGGGCCGGTGGCGTTCGAGCCGGCCAGTGCGCAGTTGCTGGAATTGGCCGCGCGGGTCGCCAGAAGTGACTCCACGGTGTTGATTTCCGGCGAGTCGGGCACGGGCAAGGAGGTGCTGGCGCGGTATATCCACCAGCATTCCGGCCGTGCCAGCCAGCCGTTTATCGCCATTAACTGTGCGGCGATTCCCGACAACATGCTCGAAGCGACGTTGTTCGGTCACGAGAAAGGCTCGTTTACCGGCGCCATCTCGGCCCAGGCCGGCAAGTTCGAGCAGGCCGATGGCGGCACTATTCTGCTCGATGAAATTTCCGAAATGCCCCTGGGCCTGCAAGCCAAATTACTGCGTGTGCTGCAGGAGCGAGAAGTGGAGCGGGTCGGGGCGCGCAAGCCGATCACCCTGGATATCCGCGTGGTGGCTACCACCAACCGGGATCTGGCCGCTGAAGTGGCGGCCGGGCGTTTCCGTGAGGATCTGTACTACCGGTTGTCGGTGTTTCCCCTGGCCTGGAGCCCGCTGCGCGAGCGCACCGCCGACATCCTGCCGCTGGCCGAGCGGCTGCTGGCCAAGCACGTCAATAAAATGAAACACGCCGCGGCGCGGTTGTCGCCCGAGGCCCAGGCCTGCCTGATCGGTTACCCATGGCCGGGCAACGTGCGTGAGTTGGACAACGCCATTCAGCGCGCGCTGATCCTGCAGCAGGGCGGCCTGATTCAACCCCAGGACTTCTGCCTTGCCGGCCCCGTGGCCTGCGCCCCGCTGCCGTCGCTGGCGCCCCGGACCCAGGTTGCGGAGCGGGCGCAGGTGAAAGAGCTCGAGGCAGGGGCGGGTGAATCGGCGGGTGCGCTGGGGGATGACCTGCGGCGGCGCGAGTTCCAGATGATCATCGACACCTTGCGCTCCGAGCGCGGGCGTCGCAAAGAGGCGGCCGAGCGCCTGGGCATCAGCCCACGCACGCTGCGCTACAAGTTGGCGCAGATGCGTGATGCGGGAATGGATGTCGAGGCCTATCTGTTTGCAACATGAATCGTTTCACACTAGGCCCGGGATGGGCTTTTGTTCGGCGTGGCCATGGAGCTGGCACCCTTGTTGCTAACACCTCACTAACCGCTGAGTGAGTGTCAAAAAATTGCGGGTCGTCAGAGAGAGTAGAGCATGAGCCAGGGTATTGAATTTAATCGATTGATGTTGGACATGCGGGCCATGCAAATGGACGCCATGTCTCAGCCAAAATCGGCCGCCGTGCCACAAATCAGCGGCAGCAGCTTCTCCGACATGCTCGGGCAAGCGGTGAACAAGGTCAGCGATACCCAGCAGGCTTCCAACCAGTTGGCCAGCGCCTTCGAGATTGGCAAAAGCGGCGTGGATCTGACCGATGTGATGATTTCCTCACAGAAAGCCAGTGTGTCGTTCCAGGCGTTGACCCAGGTGCGCAACAAGCTGGTTCAGGCGTACCAAGACATCATGCAGATGCCGGTTTAAGGACGAGATTGAGTCATGGCAGAAGCAGTCGCCGATAACGTACCGGCCAAGGCCACCCCGATAGACGGCAAACCGCCGCTGTTCGGGCTGTCCTTCCTGGAAAACCTCTCCGAGATGACCATGCTGCGTCAGGTAGGCCTTCTGGTCGGTCTGGCGGCGAGCGTGGCGATTGGTTTTGCCGTGGTGCTGTGGTCTCAGCAGCCCGATTACCGTCCGTTGTACGGCAGCCTTGCCGGCATGGATGCCAAGCAGGTGATGGACACCCTGGCCTCCGCTGACATTCCCTACACCGTCGAGCCCAACTCCGGGGCTTTGCTGGTCAAGTCCGAAGACCTGTCCCGTGCGCGCCTGAAACTCGCCGCTGCCGGCGTGGCTCCGGGTGACGGCAATATCGGCTTTGAAATTCTCGATAAGGAACAAGGCCTGGGTACCAGCCAGTTCATGGAAGCGACTCGTTATCGTCGCGGCCTGGAAGGCGAACTGGCGCGGACCATTTCCAGCCTGAACAACGTCAAGGGCGCCCGCGTGCACCTGGCGATTCCGAAAAGCTCGGTGTTTGTGCGCGACGAGCGCAAGCCCAGCGCTTCGGTACTGGTGGAACTGTATTCCGGTCGCTCCCTGGAGCCCGGCCAGGTGCTGGCGATCATCAACCTGGTGGCCACCAGCGTTCCCGAGCTGAGCAAGTCGCAGATCACCGTGGTCGACCAGAAGGGCAACCTGCTCTCCGATCTCGCGGAAAACTCCGAACTGACCATGGCCGGCAAGCAATTCGATTACAGCCGCCGCATGGAAAGCATGCTGACCCAGCGGGTGCACAACATCCTGCAGCCGGTGCTGGGTAACGATCGCTACAAGGCTGAAGTGTCCGCTGATGTGGACTTCAGCGCGGTCGAATCGACGTCCGAGCAGTTCAACCCGGACCAGCCTGCGCTGCGCAGCGAGCAGTCGGTCAACGAACAACGCACCGCCAGCAATGGCCCGCAAGGTGTGCCGGGGGCCTTGAGCAACCAGCCGCCGGCGCCCGCTTCGGCGCCGCAAACCACCGGCGGCGCCACCGCTTCGGCCGGCATGGTGCAGCCAGGCCAGCCACTGCTCGACGCCAACGGCCAACAGATCATGGACCCGGCCACCGGCCAGCCGATGCTGGCACCGTATCCGGCCGACAAGCGTCAACAATCGACCAAGAATTTCGAGCTCGACCGTTCCATCAGCCACACCAAGCAGCAGCAGGGTCGCCTCAATCGCCTGTCGGTCGCCGTTGTGGTCGACGATCAGGTCAAGGTCAACGCTGCCAACGGCGAAACCAGCCGTGCGCCGTGGAGCGCCGATGAATTGGCGCGCTTCACGCGCCTGGTGCAGGACGCGGTGGGCTTCGATGCCAGTCGTGGTGACAGTGTCAGCGTGATCAACGTGCCGTTCTCGGCCGAGCGCGCTGAAGTGATTGCCGATATTCCGTTCTACTCGCAGCCGTGGTTCTGGGACATCGTCAAACAGGTGTTGGGCGTACTGTTCATCCTGTTGTTGGTGTTCGGTGTTCTGCGTCCGGTGCTCAACAACATCACCGGCGGCGGCAAAGGCAAGCAATTGGCAGGCCTGGGCAGCGATGTCGAACTGGGTGGCATGGGCGGTCTGGATGGCGAGTTGGCCAACGACCGTGTCAGCCTCGGCGGTCCGCAAAGCATCCTGCTGCCTAGCCCGAGCGAAGGCTATGACGCTCAATTGAACGCGATCAAGAGTCTGGTGGCTGAAGACCCGGGTCGTGTGGCTCAGGTCGTGAAAGAGTGGATTAACGCAGATGAGTGATAACCGAGTCGCTACCGCCAAACTGACCCGGGTCGACAAAGCCGCGATTCTGCTGCTGTCCCTGGGCTCCACCGATGCTGCGCAAGTGCTGCGCCACATGGGGCCCAAGGAGGTCCAGCGGGTGGGTGTGGCCATGGCCCAGATGGGCAACGTGCACCGCGAGCAGGTCGAACAGGTGATGAGCGAGTTTGTCGACATCGTCGGCGATCAGACCAGCCTGGGCGTAGGTTCCGATGACTACGTGCGTAAAATGCTCACCCAGGCGCTGGGCGAAGACAAGGCCAACGGCCTGATCGACCGCATCCTCCTGGGCGGCAACACCAGCGGCCTGGACAGTCTGAAGTGGATGGAGCCGCGCGCCGTGGCGGACGTGATCCGTTACGAGCACCCGCAGATCCAGGCCATCGTCGTGGCGTACCTCGACCCCGACCAGGCCGGTGAAGTGCTGGGCAACTTCGACCATAAGGCGCGCCTGGACATCATTTTGCGGGTTTCCTCGCTCAATACCGTGCAGCCTGCCGCCCTGAAAGAGCTGAACCAGATTCTCGAGAAGCAGTTCTCCGGCAACTCCAATGCCTCGCGCACCACCTTGGGTGGCATCAAGCGCGCGGCCGACATCATGAACTTCCTCGACAGCTCGATCGAAGGTCAGTTGATGGATTCGATTCGCGAAGTCGACGAAGACCTGTCCGGTCAGATCGAAGACCTCATGTTCGTCTTCAATAACCTGTCCGATGTCGACGACCGTGGAATCCAGGCGCTGTTGCGCGAAGTGTCTTCCGATGTGCTGGTGCTGGCCCTCAAGGGGTCGGACGAAGGCGTCAAGGAAAAGATCTTCAAGAACATGTCCAAGCGGGCTGCCGAACTGTTGCGCGACGACCTCGAGGCCAAGGGCCCGGTGCGCGTCAGCGATGTGGAAACCGCGCAGAAGGAAATCCTCACCATTGCCCGCCGTATGGCCGAAGCCGGAGAAATCGTTCTCGGCGGGAAGGGCGGCGAAGAAATGATCTAAGGTCGCTTTATGTCGTCCAGCAGTGATGAATCCCCCAGCGACCTGATTCGCGCCCGGGACGTCGGAGGTTTCGACGTCTGGTCGCTGCCCAGCTTCGACCCGCATCAACCCGAACCCGAGCCTGAGCCGGAAGAAGAACCGCCGGCGCAGATGGAAGAAGTGCCGCTGGATGAAGTCCAGCCACTGACCCTGGAAGAGCTCGAAAGCATTCGTCAGGAAGCCTACAACGAAGGTTTTGCCACCGGCGAAAAAGAGGGTTTCCACAGCACCACGCTCAAGGTTCGCCAGGAAGCCGACGCGGCCCTGGGCGTCAAGCTGCAAAGCCTTGAGCTGCTGATGAGCAACCTGTTCGAGCCTATCGCCGAGCAGGACGCGCAGATCGAGAAGTCCCTGGTGGGCCTGGTCAAGCATGTCGCCCGGCAAGTGATCCAGCGTGAGCTGGCGATGGACTCCACGCAGATCGAACACGTCATGCGCGAAGCCCTCAAGCTGCTGCCGCTGGGTGTGGGCAATGTGCGCCTGTACGTCAATCCGCAGGATTTCGAGCAGGTCAAAAGCCTGCGCGAACGCCATGAGGAAACCTGGCGCATCGTCGAGGACGAAGCCATGTTGCCGGGCGGCTGCCGGGTCGAGACCGAGCACAGCCGGATCGATGCGACCATCGAGACGCGTATTGCCAAGATCATGGACCAGCTCGATGACCAGTTGCACGAGCAGGTGCTGCATCCGGCGCCGGCCGACCTGAGCCTTGAGCTGGGGGCGACGGCAACGCCGGTCGCCGAGGCCGAGCCGGCCACCGAGGGCACGCCAGCGATGCCGTCGGAGCCGGGCTCGGAGCCGGATTCGGAGCCTGCCAATGCGCCTTGAGCGCACCAGCTTCGGCAAGCGCCTTGGCAGTTATGCCGAGGCCAGCGAATTGCCTGGCCAACCCATTCTCGAAGGGCGCCTGTTGCGCATGGTGGGCCTGACCCTCGAAGCCGAGGGCCTGCGCGCCGCCATGGGCACTCGCTGCCTGGTGATCAACGACGACAGCTACCACCCGGTACAGGTCGAGGCCGAGGTCATGGGCTTCTCCGGCGCGAAGGTGTTTCTGATGCCGGTGGGCAGCGTCGCTGGCATCGCCCCGGGAGCCCGCGTGGTGCCCCTGGCGGATACCGGGCGCCTGCCGATGGGCATGAGCATGCTCGGGCGGGTGCTTGACGGTGCCGGTCGCGCCTTGGATGGCAAGGGCGGAATGAAGGCCGAAGACTGGGTGCCCATGGATGGCCCGACCATCAACCCACTCAAGCGCGACCCCATCAGCCAGCCCCTTGACGTTGGCATTCGTTCGATCAACGGTTTATTGACGGTCGGCCGCGGCCAGCGCCTGGGCCTGTTCGCCGGTACCGGCGTGGGCAAGAGTGTGCTGCTGGGCATGATGACCCGCTTCACAGAGGCCGACATTATCGTGGTCGGGTTGATCGGCGAGCGGGGTCGTGAGGTCAAGGAATTCATCGAGCACATCCTCGGTGAAGAAGGGCTCAAGCGTTCGGTGGTAGTCGCTTCGCCCGCCGACGATGCGCCGCTGATGCGCCTGCGTGCAGCCATGTACTGCACGCGGATCGCCGAATATTTTCGCGACAAGGGCAAGAATGTCCTGTTGCTGATGGACTCCCTGACCCGTTTTGCCCAGGCCCAGCGGGAAATCGCCCTGGCCATCGGCGAGCCGCCGGCGACCAAGGGCTATCCGCCTTCGGTATTCGCCAAGCTGCCGAAGTTGGTGGAGCGCGCCGGTAATGCCGAGGCCGGGGGTGGTTCGATCACCGCGTTCTATACCGTGCTGTCCGAAGGCGATGACCAGCAGGACCCGATCGCCGACGCGGCGCGGGGCGTGCTCGACGGCCATATCGTGCTGTCGCGGCGCCTGGCCGAAGAAGGTCATTACCCGGCCATCGATATCGAAGCCTCCATCAGCCGGGTCATGCCGGCGGTGGTGACCCCCGAGCACATGAATCGGGCCCAGTACTTCAAGCAGCTGTGGTCGCGCTACCAGCAGGCGCGCGACCTGATCAGCGTCGGCGCCTATGTGCCGGGCGGCGACCGGGAAACCGATACCGCAATCGCCTTGCAGCCGTCGATGGTGGTGTACCTGCGCCAAGGCCTGAACGACAGCATCAGCCTGGGCGAAAGCGAGACCCATCTGGAGATGGTCTTCGCTCCCGCGCCCGGGGGTTGATAGGCCATGGCTAACAGCCGCGCCGCGCGCCTGGCGCCGGTGGTCGACATGGCGCAAAACGCCGAACGCACCGCCGCCCAGCGCCTGGGGCACTTCCAGGGCCAGGTGCGTCTGGCGGAAAGCAAGCTCGGCGACCTTGAGCGCTTCCGTAGCGAATACCAGCAGCAATGGATCGACCGTGGCAGCCACGGCGTGTCCGGGCAGTGGCTGATGAATTACCAGCACTTCCTCAACCAGCTGGAAACGGCCGTGGCCCAGCAGCGCCAGAGCCTGGTCTGGCACCAGACCAACCTCAATCGTGCGCGGGAGACCTGGCAGCAGGCCTATGCCCGGGTCGAAGGGCTGCGCAAGCTGGTGCAGCGTTATGTCGATGAGGCCAGGCAGTTGGAAGACAAGCGCGAACAGAAGCTGCTCGATGAACTTTCCCAGCGCCTGCCCCGTCAAGATCAGTACTGATCCGCGCATTTTGCTACTGCGAGTTGTCCATGTGCCGTGGGGGTGCTAAACCTTCTGCACGTTGCCAATGACAAGGAAGCAGTCTTATGTCAGTCGTTACTGAAGTGTCCCCGGATGGGCAAACGCTTACGATCTCCATCAAGGGCCGGTTCGATTTCGGTCGGCATCAGGAGTTTCGTGAGTCCTACGAGCGCCTGAATCAGAAGCCCGACTCCATCGTGGTCGACCTCAAGGACGCCACCTACCTCGACAGCTCGGCCCTGGGCATGCTGTTGCTGCTGCGTGATCACGCCGGGGGCGACGACTCCGACGTACGGGTGATCAACAGCAATTCGGATGTGCGCAAGATCCTGGCGATTTCCAACTTCGACAAACTTTTCGATATCAGTTGATCGATATGCGTTCGATGGCGCGGCCGTTGTGTGTCCTGATTGCCGAGGACGGCGCGGCCGATCGCCTGTTGCTATCGAGTATCGTCCGCCGCCAGGGGCATGAAGTGCTGACCGCCGCCAATGGCGCCGAAGCGGTGGCGCTGTTCGAACGCGAGCGGCCGCAGTTGGTGCTGATGGACGCGATCATGCCGGTGATGGACGGTTTCGAAGCGGCCCGGCAGATCAAGCAATTGGCCGGCGAAGCGCTGGTGCCGATTATTTTCCTGACCTCGATGACCGAGAGTGAAGGCCTGGCCCAATGCCTGGAGGCGGGCGGCGATGACTTTCTGGCAAAGCCCTACAACCCGGTGATCCTGGCGGCCAAGATCAAGGCCATGGATCGCCTGCGCCGCTTGCAGGACACGGTGCTCCAGCAGCGCGACCAGATCATCCGCCACCACGACTACCTGCTCAACGAGCAGCGGGTGGCCAAGGCGGTGTTCGACAAGGTGGCGCACTCCGGCTGCCTCGACGCGCCGAATATCCGTTATCTGCAATCGCCCTACGCGCTATTCAATGGCGACCTGCTGCTGGCGGCGTTCACCCCGGCCGGCGACATGCATATCCTGCTGGGGGATTTCACCGGGCACGGCTTGCCTGCGGCTGTTGGCGCCATGCCCCTGGCCGAAGTGTTCTATGGCATGACGGCCAAGGGTTATGGCCTGGCGGAAACCCTGCGGGAGATGAATGCCAAGCTCAAGCGCATCCTGCCCGTGGACATGTTCTGTTGCGCGACCCTGCTCAGCCTGAGTTTCCAGCGGCGCGCAGTGGAAGTCTGGAACGGCGGCATGCCCGATGGCTACCTGCACTGCCTGGAAAGCGGAGTGCGCACGCCGCTGGTGTCCCGGCATCTGCCCCTGGGCGTGCTTGGGGCCGACGCCTTCGACGATCGTACCGAGGTCTGGCCCATGGCCCGGGGGGATCGGGTGTTCCTGTTGTCCGACGGGGTCATCGATACCGGCGATGCCGACGATCAATTGTTTGGCGCCGAGCGCTTGCAGCAGGTGTTTGCCGCCAACCGGCACATCGACAGCCTGTTCGAGGAGATCCAGCAGGCCCTGGCCGATTTTGGCGGCCAGGTGCGTGATGATGTGAGCATGGTCGAAGTCGGCCTGCTGGAGCCGACGCAACTGCGACCGCCGAGCCTGGTGTATTCCGACAGCGGCCAGTCCTGTCCCCTGGACTGGTCGCTGAGTTTCGAATTTCGCGCGGCCACCCTCAAGCGCTACAACCCGTTGCCGTACTTGCTGCAGTTGCTGTTGGAGGTGCATGGGCTGCGGGCCCAGAGCGGGGCGCTCTACAGTGTGCTGGCCGAGTTGTATTCCAATGCCCTGGAGCACGGGGTGCTGGGCCTGGATTCGAGCCTCAAGCGAGACGCCCAGGGTTTTGCCCGTTACTACCGTGAACGTGGCGCGCGCCTGGCCGAGTTGCAGGAAGGTTTTGTCCGGGTGCATCTGCAAGTGGTTCCACAAGCGACCGGTGGTTGCCTGACCATCCGGGTCGAAGACAGTGGCAAGGGGTTTGATATCGAACGGGTCATGGCCAGGCCTCACGACACCGACCGGCTGTCCGGGCGAGGGGTGAGCCTGGTCCGGCAACTGAGCCGCCGGGCCAGTTGGTCAGACAATGGTCGCAGTGCCTGCGTGGAGTTTTCCTGGGAGGCTCAGGCATAATCCGTCGATTCTTGATCAAGGAGTGAACAAGTGGCTGAGATTCATCTGGACCACAACGTATTGAGCGCATTGCAGGAGGTCATGGAGGAGGAGTATCCGGTGCTGCTGGAGACCTTCCTCTGTGATTCCGAGGAGCGCCTGCGTGTGCTGCGTCACGCCGACGATGCCGGCGAGCTGGTCGCCACTGCCCACAGCTTCAAGGGCAGCAGCAGCAATATGGGTGCGACTCGCCTGGCGCAGTTGTGCCATGAGCTGGAGCAGCGCGCCAAACAGCCGTCGCTTTCGGGGATCGAAAAGCTGGTCGGCGAAATCGACGGTGAATTCGCCATTGTCCGCAGCCTGTGCGAGCAGGAGCGGCAGCGCTTTCACTGCTGAAGGCTTCGTGGCTGGGGAATTTATCGGGGTAAGGCAAAAGCTGGCTCGACCTTTGCAGTCTTGTCTTCTACCTGTACCTACGATCCCAGTGCAGCGGAGACCGTGTTATGCCACTTGCCCCCAATCTGCTTCTTCAGGCCGCTACACAGGCCAAGACTCAAGCCGCGTCCGCCAATACTGTGGCGAACGCTCCTGAGCCCGGGGATAAGGCCTCAAGCTTCGCCCAGGTGTACGCCAACCAGTCCCCCAGCAAGGCTCAGAGCGCCAGTGATGGCCCGCTCAAGCCGGCGCGCGACAAGGGCGCGGACACCAGTGTCAAGAAGGATGTCGCCAGCGACAAGGCTGCCGCCCCCGAGCCTGCGGTTGCCGATAGCGGCAAATCCTTGCCTGCCGACAAGGCCGCCAGCAGTGATGACAAAGCCGCCAGCGACGATTCGAGTGCCAGCGATACGCCGGTGGCCGATGCGCTGCCCGTGGATCCGACCCTCGACCCGGCCCTGCTGCAAGCCGCGCAAGCCGTGCCTGCGGTAGTGGTGGCTGAAGCAGCGCCGGCTCCGGTGGCCACGCCGCCAGAGGTTGAAGTGGCGCCGCTGGTGGCGGCGACGGTGAGCAATGCCGCGCCGGCAGTGGCGGCCGAGCCTGCGTTCGATCCCGAAGCTGATCCGCTCGATGCCTTGCCGGTCGTGCGCCTGGCCATGGAGCAGGGTGGGCATGTGTCGGCGAGCAGCCAGGCGCAACCTAAAAACGCACCGGCGACGCCAACCGATGCCGAGCCGACGTCAGCGCAGAACTTCGCCAATGGCATGGCGGGCATGCTTGACCTGCAGTCGGCCAAGGACAGCACCGAGCAAGGCGGCGACAAGGCCTTCAGCGGCCTGATCGACGATGGCCTGAAGGACCTGAAAAGCGCCTCCAGCGATACCCGGGTCGACGACTTCGCCAACCGCCTGGCGGCACTGACTCAGGCGGCCACGCCCAAGACCGCCAATGCGATCCCGGTGAATCAGCCATTGGCCATGCACCAGAGCGGCTGGACCGAAGAAGTGGTGAACCGGGTCATGTACCTCTCTGCCACCAACCTCAAGTCGGCGGAGATCCAGTTGCAACCGGCTGAGCTGGGGCGCCTGGACATCCGGGTCAATATGATTCCGGACCAGCAGACCCAGGTCAGCTTCATGAGTGCCCACGCCGGTGTGCGTGAGGCTCTGGAAGGGCAGATGCACCGCCTGCGGGATATGTTCAGCCAGCAGGGCATGGGCCAGGTTGACGTCAACGTGTCTGATCAGTCCCGTGGCTGGCAGGGGCAGGAGCAGCAGGCCCAACAAGGCCAGAACCGCAGCAGCGGCAGCAGTGCCAATGGTGGTCGCCTGGACGCCATGGATGATGAAACGCCCCAGGGCGTCGCGGAAATCGCCGCCAGCACCACGTCCGTGGTTGGCTCCAGTGCCGTGGACTATTACGCCTGACGTCCAGCGCACCACCTTGTTCGCCGTGCGGGTCGCCCTGACCCGCGCGAGCCGCGTTGCCTGCCGAATATCACGACCGTTGTAGCGGCTGCCGAAGGCGGCGCCGGCCCGCCTGAGCACCGTCATGCGCTCGGTGGATACCGTCGTTCATCACCACCGGCGTCCGCTGCCGGCTGCGGCGATGGTGGGGCGTGTATCAAGGCAATGACCGTTCTGACAAATCTGGCATAACACTTGCTCTTGCCTAGGCGTGCAACTGTGAAAACCCGAATAGTGACGGATTATTGGCATGGCGAAGAGCGAAGCAGCAGAGAAACCCCCCGCAGGGAAAAGCAAACTCAAGCTTATCCTCTTGATTGTTGTCGCTTTGTTGTTGGCGATCGGCTTGTCCGTCGGGGCAACCTGGTACTTCATGCACAGTGCCCAGAGCAAGCCCGCGCCGACCCCGGAAGCGGCCAGCAACGTCAAGCCGGCGGCGATCTACGAGTCGATGGCGCCAGCCTTTGTGGCCAACTTCAACCAGAACGGTCGGCAGCGTTACATGCAGGTGAGCATTACCCTGCTGGCGCGTAACCAGGCCGATCTGGATGCGCTCAAAGTCCACATGCCGGTGATCCGCAATAATTTAGTGATGCTGTTCTCCGGGCAGAGCTTTGACACCCTTGCGACCCCGGTCGGCCAGGAAATGCTGCGCCAGAAGGCCACCGCCAGCGTGCAGGAAGTGGCGCAGAAAGAGGTCGGCAAAGTGGTGGTCGAACAGTTGCTCTTCACTAACTTCGTACTGCAGTAGGAACTCGACATGGCCGTGCAGGACCTGCTGTCCCAGGATGAGATCGATGCGCTGTTGCATGGTGTCGATGATGGTCTGGTACAGACCGATAGTGCTGCCGAGCCCGGCAGCATCAAAAGCTACGACCTGACCAGCCAGGATCGCATCGTCCGTGGACGCATGCCGACCCTGGAAATGATCAACGAGCGTTTTGCCCGTTACACCCGTATCAGCATGTTCAACATGCTGCGCCGTTCGGCGGATGTGGCGGTGGGCGGTGTGCAGGTGATGAAGTTCGGCGAGTACGTGCATTCGCTGTACGTGCCTACCAGCCTCAACCTGGTGAAGATCAAGCCCTTGCGCGGCACGGCCTTGTTCATCCTCGACGCCAAGCTGGTGTTCAAGCTGGTGGACAACTTCTTCGGCGGTGACGGCCGTCACGCCAAGATCGAAGGTCGCGAGTTCACCCCGACCGAGTTGCGTGTGGTGCGGATGGTGCTGGAGCAGGCCTTCATCGACTTGAAGGAGGCCTGGCAGGCGATCATGGAAGTCAATTTCGAGTACATCAACTCGGAAGTGAACCCGGCCATGGCCAACATCGTCGGCCCGAGTGAAGCCATTGTGGTGTCGACCTTCCATATCGAACTCGACGGCGGTGGCGGCGACCTGCACGTGACCATGCCGTACTCGATGATCGAGCCGGTGCGCGAGATGCTCGACGCCGGCTTCCAGTCCGACCTCGATGACCAGGACGAGCGCTGGAGCAAGGCGCTGCGTGAAGACGTGCTGGATGTCGATGTACCGCTAAGCGCCACCGTGGCCCGTCGCCAATTGCGCCTGCGGGACATTCTGCACATGCAGCCGGGTGATGTGATCCCGGTTGAATTGCCGGACGAAATGATCATGCGCGCCAATGGCGTGCCGGCCTTCAAGGTCAAGCTGGGCTCCCACAAGGGCAATCTGGCCCTGCAAGTGGTCGAGCCGATCGGGCGCCGCTAAGCGGCGCCTCACTCTTTTGCTTTTAAACGACTGCTTCTGATTGAAGAGTTGCCCGCCGAGGACAAATGATGGCTAACGATATGAATTCCCAAGACGACCAGGCCCTGGCCGATGAGTGGGCTGCGGCCCTGGAAGAAACCGGTGACGCTGGCCAGGACGATATCGATGCCTTGCTGGCCGCCGATGCCGGCAATGCGTCGGCCCCCGGCCGCCTGCCGATGGAAGAGTTCGGCAGCGTGCCGAAGAACCACGAACCCGTAACCCTGGAAGGCCCGAACCTGGACGTGATCCTGGATATTCCAGTGTCGATCTCCATGGAAGTGGGCAGCACCGATATTAATATTCGCAACCTGTTGCAGCTCAACCAGGGGTCGGTGATCGAGCTCGATCGTCTGGCCGGCGAGCCGCTGGATGTGCTGGTCAATGGCACCCTGATCGCCCATGGCGAAGTGGTCGTGGTCAACGAGAAGTTCGGCATCCGCCTGACTGACGTGATCAGCCCCAGCGAACGCATCAAGAAGCTGCGCTGAGTGAAAAGGTTTCTCGGTGTGTTGCTGGCCCTGCCGGCCATGGTCATGGCGGCCGAGCCCGTGGCGTCGACCGCGGCGCCCTTGCCTGTCGGCAGTGGCAGCGTGGCCGGGCAATTGAGTCAGCTGGTGCTGGGCCTGTTGCTGGTGCTGGGGCTGATTTTCTTCCTGGCCTGGTTGCTGCGCCGTGTGCAGCGGGCAGGGCCTGCGGGCAAGGGCCAGGTGATCGACCTGATCGGCTCCCGCGCCCTGGGGCCGCGTGATCGGCTGCTGCTGGTGCAGATCGGCAACGAGCAGATCCTGCTTGGCCTGACGCCGGGCAGCATCACCGCCTTGCACGTGATGAAAGAGCCGGTGCAGGTGCCCAGTACCGAGCAGGCGACACCCGAGTTTGCCCAGCGCCTGATGGAGCTGTTGGGCAAGGATCAGAAGGATAAGAAGTAATGGCATTGCGCATCATCTTTACCCTGGCGCTGATGCTGGCCGCGCCGTTGGTGTTCGCGGCCGACCCGCTGTCGATTCCGGCCATTACCCTGGGGACCGGGGCCAACGGCCAGCAGGAGTACTCGGTCAGCCTGCAAATCCTGCTGATCATGACCGCGCTGAGTTTTATCCCGGCGTTCGTCATGCTGATGACCAGCTTTACCCGGATCATCATCGTCTTCTCGATTCTGCGTCAGGCCCTGGGCTTGCAGCAGACGCCGTCGAACCAGATTCTCACCGGCATGGCGCTGTTCTTGACCATGTTCATCATGGCCCCGGTATTCGACCGGGTGAACCAGGATGCGCTGCAGCCTTACCTCGCGGAAAAGCTCTCGGCTCAGGATGCGGTGGCCAAGGCCCAGGTGCCGATCAAGGACTTCATGCTGGCGCAGACCCGCAGCAGCGACCTGGAGCTGTTTATGCGTCTGTCCAAGCGCACGGATATCGCATCCCCCGATCAGGCGCCGTTGACCATCCTGGTGCCGGCCTTTGTCACCTCGGAGCTGAAGACCGCGTTCCAGATCGGTTTCATGATTTTCATCCCGTTCCTGATCATCGACCTGGTGGTGGCCAGCGTGCTGATGGCCATGGGCATGATGATGCTGTCGCCGCTGATCATTTCCCTGCCGTTCAAGATCATGCTGTTCGTCCTGGTGGATGGCTGGGCCCTGATCATCGGCACCTTGGCGGGCAGTTTCGGTGGTGTCTAAACCTTGTTTTCGGGTAATGCACAATGACTCCTGAAGTTGCGGTAGACCTGTTTCGTGAAGCGCTGTGGCTGACCACCATGATGGTTGCGGTGCTGGTGGTCCCCAGTCTGCTGGTGGGGCTGGTGGTGGCGATGTTCCAGGCCGCGACCCAGATCAACGAACAGACCCTGAGCTTTCTGCCGCGCCTGATCGTGATGCTGATCACGCTGATCGTCGCCGGCCCCTGGCTGGTGCAGACCTTCATGGAATACATCCTGCAGCTGTACGGCAGTATTCCGCAGTTGATCGGCTGACCCATGTCCTTGCTGGCGTTGACCGACACCCAGATCAGTACCTGGGTCGCGACCTTCATGTTGCCGCTGTTTCGCATCACGGCGGTGCTGATGACCATGCCGATCTTCGGTACGACTCTGGTGCCGCGGCGGGTGCGCCTGTATTTCGCGGTGGCGATCACTGTGGTGTTGGTGCCTGCCTTGCCGCCGATGCCCGAGGTCCGCGCACTGGACTTGAGCGCGCTGTTGTTGATCGGCGAACAGGTGATCATCGGCGCGCTGCTGGGCTTTTCCCTGCAGCTGTTCTTTCAGGCCTTTGTGGTGGCCGGGCAGATCATTTCGATTCAGATGGGCATGGGCTTCGCCTCGATGGTCGACCCTACCAACGGCGTCTCGGCGGCGGTGATCGGGCAGTTCCTGACCATGCTCGTGACCTTGCTGTTCCTGGGCATGAACGGCCATCTGGTGGTGTTCGAGGTGCTGACCGAAAGCTTCACCACCTTGCCGGTGGGCAGCGGCATGCTGGTCAATCATTTCTGGGAGCTGGCGGGCAAGCTCGGCTGGGTGCTGGGGGCGGCGATGTTGCTGGTGTTGCCGGCGATCACCGCACTACTGGTGGTGAACATCGCCTTTGGCATCATGACCCGCGCCGCGCCGCAACTGAACATCTTCTCTATCGGCTTTCCCTTGACCCTGGTGCTGGGCTTGGTGATTTTCTGGGTCACCCTCGGCGATATCCTCAATCAGTACCAGCCGCTGGCCGTTGAAGCCTTGCAGCTGTTGCGCAGTTTGGCTCAGGCGCGTTAGCCATGGCAGAGAGCGAGAGCGGTCAGGACAAGACAGAAGACCCCACGGACAAGCGCAAGAAGGACTCGCGTGAGAAGGGCGAGATTGCCCGTTCCAAGGAGCTCAACACCCTTGCGATCATGCTCGCGGGAACCGGTGCTCTGCTGGTCTACGGCGGCGGCCTGGCGTTGGATCTGCAAGAAATCATGCGCCTGAACTTTTCCCTGCCGCGCGAAGTGGTGCTCGACACCGGAGCCATGGCTCGTTACCTGCTGCATTCGGGCAAGATCGCGATTCTGGCGGTGCAGCCGGTGCTCCTGACCTTGGTTCTGGCGGCGGTGATCGGCCCGATTTCCCTCGGCGGCTGGTTGTTTGCTGGCAAGAGCCTGGCGCCGAAGTTCAGCCGCATGAATCCTGCCAGTGGCCTGAAGCGGATGTTCTCCTCGACGGCGCTGATCGAGCTGCTCAAGGCCTTGGCCAAGTTTCTGCTGGTGCTGTTCGTGGCGTTGTCGGTGCTCTTGGCGGACATCGACGATCTGCTGCAAATTGCTCACGAGCCTCTGGAGCGGGCGCTGGTCCACAGCCTGCAACTGGTGGGCTGGAGCGCCTTGTGGATGGCCTGCGGGCTGATCTTGATTGCCGCGGTCGATGTGCCGGTGCAGCTCTACCAGAGCCACAAGAAACTGCTGATGACCAAGCAGGAAGTGCGCGACGAACACAAGGACAACGAGGGGCGGCCGGAGGTCAAGCAACGCATTCGCCAGTTGCAGCGCGAGATGTCCCAGCGGCGGATGATGGCGGCGATTCCCGACGCCGATGTGGTCATTACCAACCCGACTCACTACGCCGTGGCGCTCAAGTACGACGCCGAGAAGGGCGGGGCGCCGGTGCTGCTGGCCAAGGGCAGTGATTTCCTGGCGCTGAAGATCCGCGAAATCGCAGTGGCCAATGAGGTGCTGCTGTTGGAGTCGCCGGCCCTGGCGCGCTCGATTTTCTACTCCACCGAACTTGAGGAAGAGATCCCGGCCGGCCTGTACCTGGCGGTGGCCCAGGTGCTGGCGTACGTCTACCAGATCCGCCAGCACCGTGCGGGCAAGGGCAAGCGCCCGGATCCGCTCACGGACCTGCCGATTCCGCCGGATTTGCGGCGCGACTCCTGACGCCCGAGGTGATTGGTAGCGCGGTCCGCCAAATGGCCTATGGCCTGTATCTGCCTATTCGCCGTTCCCGGCGCCCTTCCTCAGCCCTGTGGCCCGCGACTTAGCGGGCCTTTTGTCGCATGGGCAAAAGTTGGAAGGCTTCTTGCAATACCCGTCCTGCGGCGCTTCCAGGCGTCAAAAGTTTGCTTAAGGAACGGGGAAAACCGGTGGATCGTACTCAGTTATTCAACAGCGCTCGCAGCAACCTGACTGACCTCGGACGAGGCAATCTGGGTGTGCCGGTGTTGCTGTTGGTCATGCTGGCGATGATGATGTTGCCCGTCCCGCCGTTTCTGCTGGACGTGTTCTTCACCTTCAACATCGCGCTGTCGATTGTGGTCCTGCTGGTCTGCGTGTACGCCCTGCGTCCGCTGGACTTCGCCGTGTTCCCGACCATCCTGCTGGTGGCCACGCTGCTGCGCCTGGCGCTCAACGTAGCGTCGACCCGGGTGGTGATGCTCCACGGCCAGGACGGTCATGCCGCGGCCGGCAAGGTGATCCAGGCCTTCGGTGAGGTGGTGATCGGCGGTAACTACGTGGTCGGTATCGTGGTGTTCGCGATCCTGATGATCATCAACTTCGTCGTGGTGACCAAGGGCGCCGGGCGGATTTCCGAGGTGAGCGCACGTTTCACCCTCGATGCGATGCCTGGCAAGCAGATGGCGATCGACGCCGACCTCAACGCCGGCCTGATCGACCAGCCCCAGGCCAAATTGCGCCGCCAGGAAGTGGCGCAAGAGGCCGAGTTCTACGGTTCGATGGACGGTGCCAGCAAATTCGTGCGTGGCGACGCCATTGCCGGCCTGCTGATTCTGTTTATCAACCTGATCGGCGGCATGGCGGTCGGTATCTTCCAGCACGGCATGAGCTTCGGTGACGCCGGCCGGGTCTACGCCTTGCTGACCATTGGTGACGGTTTGGTGGCGCAATTGCCATCACTGCTGCTGTCGACTGCGGCGGCGATCATGGTGACCCGTGCTTCGGGCTCCGAAGACATGGGCAAGCAGATCACCCGCCAGATGTTCACCTCGCCCAAGGCCCTGGCAGTCGCTGCCGGCCTGATGGCGGTGATGGGCCTGGTGCCCGGCATGCCGCACTTTTCATTCCTGACCATGGCGGCGGTGGCCGGTGGCGCCGCCTACCTGCTGTGGCGCAAGCACAACGTGGTCAAGGTTCAGGCATTGCAAGAGGTCAAACGCCAGCAGGAACTGCTGCCGTCGCCGGCCCGGGCCATGGAAACCAAAGAGCTTGGCTGGGATGACGTGACGCCGATCGACATGATCGGCCTGGAAGTCGGTTACCGCCTGATCCCCCTGGTGGATCGCAATCAGGGTGGGCAGTTGCTGGCGCGGATCAAGGGCGTGCGCAAGAAGCTGTCCCAGGACCTGGGCTTCCTGATGCCGACCGTGCACATCCGCGACAACCTTGACCTGGCGCCCAGCGCTTACCGTTTGACGCTGATGGGGGTGATCCTGGCCGAGGCCGAGATCTACCCTGATCGCGAGCTGGCGATCAATCCGGGGCAGGTCTACGGCTCGCTCAATGGCATCACCGCCAGGGATCCGGCCTTTGGCCTGGAGGCGGTGTGGATCGAGATCAGCCAGCGGGCCCAGGCGCAGTCCCTCGGTTACACCGTGGTCGACGCCAGTACCGTGGTCGCCACTCACCTCAACCAGATTCTGTACAAGCACTCCAGCGAGTTGATCGGCCACGAGGAAGTCCAGCAGTTGATGCAACTGTTGGCCAAGAGCTCGCCGAAACTCGCCGAGGAGCTGGTGCCGGGCGTGCTGTCGCTGTCGCAGTTGCTCAAGGTGCTGCAGGCGTTGCTCGCCGAACAGGTGCCGGTACGGGACATTCGCAGCATTGCCGAGGCCATCGCGAACAATGCCGCCAAGAGTCAAGATACTGCCGCTTTGGTGGCCGCCGTCCGCGTCGGATTGTCGCGTGCCATCGTCCAAAGCATTGTAGGCACTGAGTCCGAGCTGCCTGTGATCACCTTGGAGCCAAGGTTGGAACAAATATTGCTCAATAGTCTGCAGAAGGCAGGACAAGGCCAGGAAGAAGGCGTTCTGCTGGAGCCAAGCATGGCTGAAAAGCTGCAACGTTCGCTGATCGATGCGGCGCAGCGTCAAGAGATGCAAGGTCAACCGGTGATTCTGTTGGTGGCAGGTCCGGTACGCGCAATGCTTTCACGGTTTGGACGTTTGGCAGTCCCCGGTTTGCATGTGTTGGCGTACCAGGAAATCCCTGACAACAAACAAGTGACCATCGTTGCGACAGTAGGGCCCAACGGCTGAGGTAACGGGTTATGCAAGTTAAGCGTTTTTTCGCCGCCGATATGCGTCAGGCCATGAAACTGGTTCGTGATGAGCTGGGCGCAGAGGCCGCCATTATCGGCAACCGCCGCATTGCTGGCGGTGTCGAGCTGACGGCTGCCCTCGACTACAAGCTGTCGGCGCTGGCGCCGCGCGTGCCGAACATGGAGCTCGAGGATGAGCTGCGCAAGACCCAGTCGCGGATCGTGACCGCCCAGGCGGAATTGAGCCTGCGTGGCGACAGCGATGCCATGACCAATCGTCAGCTGTTCGCCGGCCTGCCACTGACGGCAGCCGAGCCGCTGATCGAACCGACTTTTTCCGAGCCGCACCGTCCGGCGCCGGCCCCTGTTGCGGCAGATGGCGTGGACCAGCGGGCGTTCGATTCGATGCGCTTCGAACTCAATGGCCTGCGCGAACTGCTGGAAGTCCAACTTGGTTCCCTGGCCTGGAGTCAGCTGCAAGGCAGCCGTCCGGAGCAGGCCAACCTCTGGCGTCGCCTGCAGCGTATCGGCTTGTCCGGCCCCCTGGCCCGTGACCTGCTGGCGCTGGTGACTGAAATCGACGAACCCCGTCAGGCCTGGCGCATGCTGCTGGCGCACCTGGCGCGGATGATCGTGACCCCTGAGGTCGAGCCTTTGGAAGAGGGCGGTGTGATCGCCATGGTCGGCCCTGCCGGCATGGGCAAGACCACCACCCTGGCCAAGCTGGCGGCGCGTTATGTGCTCAAGTACGGCGCGCACAATATCGCGCTGGTGAGCATGGACAGCTTCCGTATCGGTGCCCAGGAACAGCTCAAGACCCTGGGGCGCATCCTCAATGTGTCGGTGACCCATGTCGACCCGGGCCAGTCCCTGGCGCAGGCGCTCGACCCACTGTTGCGCAAGCGTGTGGTGCTGATCGATACCGCCGGCCTGCAAGCCAGCGACCCGGCCCTGCGCATGCAGCTCGAAAGCCTGGCCGGTCGCGGGATCAAATCGAAGAATTATCTGGTCCTGGCCACCACCAGCCAGAAACAGGTGCTCACCGCCGCCTATCACAGCTACAAGCGCTGCGGGTTGGCCGGTTGCATCCTGACTAAACTGGATGAAACAGCCAGCCTCGGTGAAGTGTTGAGCCTGGCGATCAGTCATGAATTGCCCGTTGCCTATCTGACCGATGGGCCACGGATTCCTGACGATCTGCACCTGCCGCGCCGGCACCAGTTGGTCAGCCGCGCAGTGAGCGTGCAGATGCAGGAAGAACCCAGCGAAGAAGCCATGGCCGACATGTTCGCGGACCTCTATCACAACCCCGCAAAACGGGTTGGATGAGGGTGGCCATGAAGAGATTGCACCGTATCTACATCGATGGTCTGCCATGCATTGTTCCAACGGTGAACGCGCAGCCAGTTATGTGGCCCCGTCTAAGTAAGACAAGGTAAAGAAAGAACATGGGCAGCATGCATCCCGTACAGGTGATTGCGGTGACCGGCGGCAAGGGTGGCGTCGGCAAGACTAACGTGTCAGTGAACTTGTCACTGGCCCTGGCTGAGCTCGGCCGGCGCGTCATGCTGCTGGACGCCGACCTGGGCCTGGCCAATGTCGACGTCCTGCTGGGCCTGACCCCCAAACGTACCCTGGCTGACGTCATCGAGGGCCGTTGCGAGCTGCGCGACGTGTTGCTCCAGGGCCCGGGCGGGATCCGTATCGTGCCTGCCGCCTCCGGCACCCAGAGCATGGTGCACCTGAGCCCGGCCCAGCATGCTGGCCTGATCCAGGCCTTCAGTGATATCGGCGACAACCTCGATGTGCTGGTCATCGACACCGCTGCGGGTATTGGTGACTCGGTAGTCAGTTTTGTCCGCGCGGCCCAGGAAGTCCTGCTGGTGGTCTGCGACGAACCGACTTCGATCACTGACGCCTACGCGCTGATCAAACTGCTCAATCGCGACTACGGCATGAACCGCTTCCGGGTCCTGGCCAACATGGCGCAAAGCCCGCAGGAGGGTCGCAATCTGTTCGCTAAGTTGACCAAGGTCACGGATCGCTTCCTGGACGTGGCTTTACAATACGTCGGTGCAGTTCCTTACGACGAATGCGTACGCAAGGCCGTGCAAAAGCAGCGTGCGGTCTATGAAGCCTTTCCTCGTTCGAAGTGCTCGCTGGCGTTCAAGGCCATTGCGCAAAAAGTCGATACCTGGCCGTTGCCTGCCAACCCACGTGGGCATCTGGAGTTTTTTGTCGAGCGTCTCGTGCAGCAAACAGCAGGACCGGTGCTATGACAGCCAGCGGCTACAACCTGTACAAGAAGTCGGCGCGTGACAGCCAATATGAATTGATCGAGCGTTATGCGCCTCTGGTCAAGCGTATCGCCTACCACCTGCTGGCACGGCTGCCGGCCAGTGTCCAGGTCGAAGACCTGATCCAGGCCGGGATGATCGGTTTGCTCGAAGTGTCGACCAAGTACGATGCGAGCAAGGGCGCAAGTTTCGAGACTTATGCCGGGATTCGTATTCGTGGGGCGATGCTCGACGAAGTGCGCAAGGGCGATTGGGCACCACGTTCAGTACACCGCAATACACGAATGGTCAGTGATGCCATTCGCTCAATTGAAGCTAAAACCGGTCGTGACGCTAAAGATCATGAAGTTGCGGCCGAACTTGAATTGAGCCTCGACGATTATTACGGGATTTTGAACGACACCTTGGGCAGCCGCCTGTTCAGCTTCGACGACCTTTTGCAGGACGGCGAGCATGAAGGGCTGCATGAGGATGGCGCGAGTGCTCATCTCGAGCCGTCACGCGATCTGGAAGATGAACGCTTCCAGGCGGCGCTGGCGGACGCGATTGCCAATTTGCCGGAGCGTGAGCGACTGGTCTTGGCGCTGTACTACGACGAAGAGCTGAACCTCAAGGAAATCGGTGAGGTCCTGGGGGTCAGCGAATCGCGGGTCAGCCAGTTACACAGCCAGTGCGCGGCCCGCTTGCGGGGGCGTTTGGGGGAGTGGCGAGCGCGCTGACAGGCAGTGTGGGGACACTGCGAACGGGACCGGTAAGGCGTGATGCCGCACCGGTCTTGCAGTGTGTATTCCATGCAGTCGTTGAGTGTTACGTCGTATTGATTGAATGGCGCGTTCAGGTGCTGGGCGCGTTTAAGACTGCTTGGAGGTCGAATTGGACAAGAACATGAAAATCCTCATCGTTGATGACTTCTCAACGATGCGGCGGATCATAAAAAACCTGTTGCGTGACCTGGGTTTCACCAACACGGTCGAGGCCGATGACGGTACTACCGCGATTCCGGTCCTCAACAGCGGGAGCATCGACTTTCTGGTAACGGACTGGAACATGCCTGGCATGACCGGTATCGATTTGCTGCGCCACGTGCGCGCCGACGAGAAGCTCAAGCACCTGCCGGTGCTGATGGTGACTGCCGAGGCCAAGCGTGAACAGATCATTGAAGCGGCTCAGGCCGGCGTCAATGGCTACGTGGTGAAACCATTCACGGCTCAGGCGTTGAAAGAGAAGATCGAAAAAATCTTCGAACGCATCGGTTGATGCGCGAAGACATTGCGCCACGGGGGAGCTATGGAGCATAACGAATCTTCATTGGGCGATTTTGAGTCGACCCTGAAAAAACATGCCCACGAACTGGTCGAGAGCCTTGAAAAAGGCAAGTTTGGCGAGGCTGTGCAACTGATCCATGAGCTCAATCAGACCCGTGACCGCGGCCTGTACCAGGAAGTCGGCAAGCTCACCCGCGAGCTGCATAGCGCGATCGTCAATTTTCAGATTGACCCGCATATGCCGCAAGCCGAGGAAGTTTCACAGATCACGGATGCCACCGAGCGCCTGTCCTATGTGGTCAGGCTGACCGAGGCCGCGGCCAATCGCACCATGGATTTGGTGGAAAGCAGCACCCCGCTGGTCAACGGCCTGAGCAACGATGCCCAGGCCTTGAGCGCTGACTGGGGGCGCTTCATGCGTCGCGAAGTCGGGGCTGAAGAGTTTCGCGAGCTGGCACGGCGCGTCGACAGTTTCCTGACGCGTAGCGAACAGGAGACCCGGACCGTTTCCGGCCATCTCAACGACATTCTGTTGGCGCAGGATTACCAGGACCTCACGGGCCAGGTGATCAAGCGTGTGACCCAGTTGGTCACGGAAGTCGAAAGCAATCTGCTCAAACTCGTCTTGATGGCCAGCCAGGTCGACCGTTTTGCGGGCATCGAACATGACCGCGAATCGATCCTGGCCGAAAAAGATCCGCAAAAACATCTCGCCAAGGGTGAAGGTCCGCAGATTCATGCCGATAAACGTGAAGACGTTGTGTCCGGTCAGGACGATGTAGACGATTTGCTTTCCAGCCTTGGATTCTAGGAGCACCCATTAATGAGCTTCGGCGCCGATGAAGAGATCCTTCAGGATTTCCTGGTTGAGGCCGGCGAGATTCTAGAGCAACTGTCCGAACAACTGGTCGAGCTGGAAAGCCGACCGGATGATGCGGATCTGCTCAATGCAATTTTTCGCGGTTTTCACACTGTTAAAGGGGGCGCCGGCTTCCTCCAGCTCAATGAGCTGGTGGAGTGCTGCCACATCGCCGAGAACGTCTTCGACATCCTGCGCAAGGGTGAGCGTCGTGTCGACTCGGAGCTGATGGATGTGGTGCTCGAAGCGCTGGACGCGGTGAACGGCATGTTCGGCCAGGTCCGCGAACGGACTCAGGTCACGGCCGCGACTCCGGAGCTGCTTGCGGCCCTGGCGCGGCTGGCAGAACCTGCGGCGGCGGTAGAGGTGGCGGCGGAGCCCGAAGTGGCCGAAGCGGTGGCCGAGCCGGTGGCTGAAAGCGAATCGGGGGATATCACCGATAACGAATTCGAGCTGCTGCTGGACTCGCTCAACGCCGCCAAGGCCGAAGCCGAGGCGCCTGCGGCGGCTCTGGTGGCCAGCAGCGATGCGGCCAGCGACGAAATCACCGATGCCGAGTTCGAGTCCTTGCTCGACCAGTTGCATGGCAAGGGCCAGTTCGCCCCGGATGCCGTCGCAGCGAGCGAACCCGCCGCGGCGAAAGCAGCGACGCCGGGTGCGAGCGACAGCAACGAAATTACCGATGATGAATTCGAAGCACTGCTCGATCAGTTGCATGGCAAGGGCAACTTTGCCGTGGACGCGCTCGAGTCTGCCGTCGCTTCGGTGCCGGCAGCTGCCGCGCCCGCCGCGGCTGCAGCCGGCAGCGACCTGATCAGCGATCACGAATTCGAATCCCTGCTCGACGAGTTGCACGGCAAGGGCAAGTTTTCCGAAGTGGCGGGTGCCGGTTCTGCCGCTCCAGCCGCTGCGACCGCGGCTGCGGTAGCGCCCAAGCCCGTGGCGAAAAAGCCCGAGCCCAAGGCCGAAGCTCCCAAGGCTGCGGCTCCTGCCGCCGCTGCCGCACCTGCTCCGGCACGTGCCGCCGCAGCGCCACCGCCAGAAAAGCCCGCCAGTGAAGCCGAGACCACCGTACGGGTTGATACCGCACGCCTGGACGAGATCATGAACATGGTCGGCGAACTGGTGCTGGTGCGTAACCGCCTGGTGCGCCTGGGTCTCAACAGCGGCGACGAAGCCATGCAAAAGGCCGTGTCGAACCTCGACGTGGTCACGGCTGACCTGCAGACCGCGGTGATGAAGACCCGGATGCAGCCGATCAAGAAAGTGTTCGGGCGCTTCCCGCGCCTGGTTCGCGACCTTGCACGGCAGCTGAAGAAAGAGATCAACCTGGAGCTGGTCGGCGAAGAAACCGACCTCGACAAGAACCTGGTGGAGGCCCTGGCCGACCCGCTGGTCCACTTGGTGCGCAACGCGGTCGACCACGGTATCGAGTCACCGGAAGAGCGCGAAGCCTCGGGCAAGGCGCGCGGTGGCAAGGTGATCCTGGCCGCTGAGCAAGAGGGCGACCATATCCTGCTGTCGATCTCCGATGACGGCAAAGGCATGGACCCGAATGTGCTGCGCGCCATCGCCGTCAAGCGTGGGGTGATGGACAAGGATGCCGCTGATCGCCTGAGCGACACCGAGTGCTACAACCTGATTTTCGCCCCGGGGTTCTCGACCAAGACCGAGATCTCCGACGTCTCCGGACGCGGCGTGGGCATGGACGTGGTGAAAACCAAGATTTCCCAGCTCAACGGTTCGATCAACATTTACTCGACCAAGGGCCAGGGCTCGAAGATCGTGATCAAGGTGCCGTTGACCTTGGCGATCATGCCGACCCTGATGGTCATGCTGGGCAACCAGGCGTTTGCGTTCCCTCTGGTCAACGTCAACGAGATCTTCCACCTGGACCTGTCGCGCACCAACGTGGTCGACGGCCAGGAAGTGGTGATCGTGCGCGACAAGGCGTTGCCACTGTTTTACCTCAAGCGCTGGCTGGTCCGTTCCGCCGCTCATGAAGAGCAGCGTGAAGGCCATGTGGTGATTCTTTCGGTGGGCACCCAGCGGATCGGCTTTGTCGTCGATCAACTGGTCGGCCAGGAAGAAGTGGTCATCAAGCCATTGGGCAAGATGCTGCAAGGGACCCCGGGCATGTCCGGCGCCACCATTACCGGTGACGGCCGCATTGCACTGATCCTCGATGTTCCAAGCATGCTCAAGCGTTACGCCGCACGGCGTATTTGATTCGGGGTGGCGGGGCGATTTGCCTCGCCCCGCCTAACGGAGTGTTTATGGCAGTCAAAGTCCTGGTGGTGGACGATTCGGGGTTTTTCCGCCGCCGCGTCTCGGAAATTCTTTCAGCGGATGCGAACATCCAGGTCGTCGGTACGGCGACCAATGGCAAAGAGGCGATCGATCAGGCCCTGGCACTCAAGCCGGACGTGATCACCATGGACTACGAGATGCCGATGATGGATGGCATCACGGCGGTGCGGCACATCATGCAGCGCTGTCCAACCCCGGTATTGATGTTTTCCTCGCTGACCCATGAAGGCGCCCGGGTAACCCTGGATGCGCTGGATGCCGGTGCGGTCGACTTCCTGCCCAAAAACTTCGAAGACATCTCGCGCAACCCCGAGAAGGTCAAGCAGCTGCTGTGCGAGAAAGTCCACAGCATCTCGCGCAGTAACCGTCGTTTCAGCAGCTACAGCACTCCGGCTCCGCAGCCGGCTGCCGCCCCGGCGCCTGCGCCATCGGGTATCAGCAGCTTCGGCAGCAGCAGTGCTGCGCCGCGTCCGTCCGCGCCGGCACCAGCGCCTGCCCGGGCTCCGGCGGCCAGCGCTTCGTCGCCGGCACCGAAACGCAAAGCCTACAAACTGGTGGCCATCGGTACGTCCACGGGCGGTCCGGTTGCCTTGCAGCGGGTGTTGACCCAGTTGCCGGCCAACTTCCCGGCACCGATCGTCTTGATCCAGCACATGCCGGCAGCCTTCACCAAGGCTTTTGCCGAGCGTCTGGACAAGCTGTGCCGGATCAGCGTCAAGGAAGCCGAGGATGGCGACATCCTGCGTCCGGGCCTGGCCCTGCTGGCGCCGGGTGGCAAGCAGATGATGATCGACGGCCGTGGCGCGGTGAAAATCCTCCCCGGCGATGAGCGTCTGAACTACAAGCCTTGCGTGGATATCACCTTCGGTTCGGCAGCCAAGTCCTACGGTGACAAAGTTCTGGCGGTGGTGCTCACCGGCATGGGCGCCGACGGTCGCGAAGGCGCACGCCTGCTCAAGCAGGGCGGCAGCGCGATCTGGGCCCAGGATGAAGCCAGCTGCGTGATCTACGGCATGCCAATGGCCATCGTCAAAGCCGACCTCGCAGACGCGGTGTACGGCCTGGATGACATCGGCAGGCATCTGGTCGAGGCCTGCATCTGATGGATGTCTTGAGCCTTATCGGGATCATCATGGCGTTTGTCGCCATCATTGGCGGCAACTACCTGGAAGGTGGTCACCTGTCGGCCCTGGCCAACGGTCCGGCGGCGCTGATTGTGTTGGGTGGCACCATCGGTGCGGCCTTGTTGCAGTCGCCGATGAGCGCATTCAAGCGTGCCGTGCAGATTCTGGGCTGGATCCTCTTTCCGCCCCGGGTCGATCTGCCCGGCGGCATCGATCGGGTCGTCAACTGGAGCCTGACCGCGCGCAAGGAAGGCCTGCTGGGCCTGGAAGGCGTGGCCGATGCCGAGCCTGACGCCTATTCGCGCAAAGGCCTGCAACTGCTGGTGGATGGCGCCGAGCCGGAAGCCATCCGCAGCATCCTGGAGGTGGACTTCTACACCCAGGAAAGCCGCGACATCGAAGCGGCCAAAGTCTTTGAAAGCATGGGCGGCTATGCGCCGACCATCGGCATCATCGGTGCGGTGATGGGCCTGATTCACGTGATGGGCAACCTCGCCGATCCGTCCCAGCTCGGCAGCGGCATTGCCGTGGCCTTTGTCGCCACCATCTACGGTGTGGCCAGTGCCAACCTGGTGCTGCTGCCGGTGGCGGCCAAGCTCAAGTCGATTGCCTTGCGCCAGTCGCGTTATCGCGAAATGTTGCTGGAAGGAATCCTGTCGATTGCCGAAGGTGAGAACCCTCGTTCCATCGAGTTGAAGCTGCAAGGCTTCATGGATTGATGGGAGGAATGGAGCATGGCCCGTCGCCGCAAGCCTGAAGAACACGTCAATCACGAACGCTGGCTGGTGTCCTACGCCGACTTCATCACCTTGCTGTTCGCGTTTTTCGTGGTCATGTACTCGATCTCGTCGATCAACGAAGGCAAGTACAAGGTGATTTCCGAGGCGCTGGTCGGTGTATTCACCGACTCCGATCGGGCTCTCAAGCCGATCCCCATCGGTGATGAGCGGCCCAAGACCGTGACCCCGGCCAAGCCGCTGGTCAAGGACAGCGACGAGACCGACGCCGGCATCGCCGGGGCCAACGACCCGCTCAAGAGCATCGCCGACGATATCAGTGCAGCCTTTGGCGACCTGATCAGCTCCAACCAGATGACCGTGCGCGGCAACGAGTTGTGGGTCGAGATCGAACTCAATTCCAGCCTGTTGTTCGGCAGCGGCGACGCCATGCCCAGCGACCTGGCGTTCAATATCATCGACAAGGTGGCGGCGATTCTGAAGCCGTTCGACAACCCGATCCACGTCGAAGGTTTTACCGATAATCAACCGATTCAGACCGCCCAATACCCGACTAACTGGGAGCTGTCCTCGGCCCGTTCGGCGAGTATCGTGCGCATGCTGGCCATGCAGGGGGTCAACCCCGCGCGCATGGCCTCGGTCGGCTATGGTGAGTTCCAGCCAGTGGCCAACAATGCCACCGCCGAAGGCCGGGCGCGCAATCGCCGGGTGGTGCTGGTGGTGTCGCGCAACCTCGATGTACGACGCAGCCTGACCGGTACCGGCACCGCCAATGCGACACCGGATGCCGCATTGAAGCGGGCTGGCACACAAACTGCACCAACCCCGGTCAAGACGCCGGTACGACAGAGCGCCGTCAATTCTCCGTCACCCGCTTTATAACTAGTGCTATTTCTCGGCCGGTCTTCTGGCTTGTCGAGAGGAACAATCCGAATGAGAGTCTGGGCAGTCGCCAATCAAAAGGGTGGTGTCGGTAAAACCACCAGTTCCATCGCTTTAGCCGGTTTGCTGGCCGAGGCGGGCAAGCGCGTGGTCGTGGTTGACCTCGACCCCCATGGCTCGATGACCAGTTACTTCGGTTACGACCCCGACACCCTGGAACACAGCAGCTACGACCTGTTCCTGCACCGGGGCAGCGTGCCCCAGGATCTGCCGGGCCAGCTCCTGCTGCCCACCAGCGATGAACGTATTTCCCTGCTGCCGTCGAGCACCGCGCTGGCGACCCTTGAGCGCCAGTCGCCGGGGCAGAGCGGCCTGGGCCTGGTGATTGCCAAGAGCCTGGCGCAGCTGTGGCAGGATTTTGATTACGCCGTGATCGACAGCCCGCCGCTGCTCGGGGTGTTGATGGTCAATGCCCTGGCGGCCAGCCAGCAGTTGGTGATCCCGGTGCAGACCGAGCATCTGGCGGTCAAGGGCCTGGAGCGCATGGTCAATACCCTGGCGATGATCAATCGGTCGCGCAAGCAGGCGCTGCCATTCACCATCGTGCCGACCCTGTTCGACCGCCGGACCCAGGCTTCCCTGGGCACCTTGCGGGTATTGCGCGACAAGTTTCCCGACGACATCTGGCAGGGCTATATCCCGGTCGATACCCGCCTGCGCGATGCCAGCCGGGCCGGCCTGACACCTTCGCAGTTCGACGGCAAGAGCCGTGGCGTCCTGGCCTACCGGGCGCTGCTCAAGCACCTGCTGGCGCAACAGCTTGTCGCGCAGGTGGCCTGACGTGCGCCTTCATTCAAGCCGGACCCCGATCTTGCCGATAACCCCTACAGGTCACTGTGTCGGGGTCGCTCCATGGGCATTCATATGAACCGTCCTCTGGACATAAAAAGTCGGCCGCAATTGGCGCTGCAGTCCTATCTGGACGCGCTGTTGCAGGACGCGACCGAAGAAGAAGCGGCACCGCTGGCGCCCCCTGTGGCCGTGATCGAAGAGCCCGTCGCGCAGTTGGACGAGTTCCAGCTGGCGGTGCTCGAAGAGCAGGCCCATGACGCCAAGGTGATCAAGGCCGCGCCGCCGGCGGCGCGGGCCGAAGTCCAGGTCAAGGCGGCTGCCGTGGTGGCGCCGGTGCTGGACGCGCCGGCTCCGGTCCTGCCGTCGATTTCAACGGTCGCGCCGATGCTCCAGGCATTGGTCGCGCCGGTGGTCGAAGTGCATTTGCCACCCAGCAATACGCCGCCACCCGTGGTGGGGGACGACCGTCCCAGCTGGGCCGCCGAGCCGTTCGAATGTTTGTTGTTCGACGTTGCCGGTTTGACCCTGGCAGTGCCGCTGGTGTGCCTGGGTTCGATCTACTCCCTGGCTGGCCAGGAGTTGACGCCGCTGTTCGGCCAGCCGGAATGGTTCCTGGGCATCCTGCCGAGCCAGGCTGGCAACCTGAAGGTGCTGGACACCGCGCGTTGGGTGATGCCTGATCGCTATCGCGATGATTTCCGCCAGGGCCTGCAATACGTGATCTCGGTGCAGGGCTACGAGTGGGGGCTGGCGGTGCATCAAGTCAGCCGCTCGTTGCGCCTGGACCCCAATGAAATCAAATGGCGCAGCCATCGCGGCCAGCGTCCGTGGCTGGCCGGTACGGTGATCGAGCACATGTGTGCCTTGCTCGACGTCGCCGCACTGGCAGAACTGATCGCCAGCGGCGGCGCCAAGCAGATTGCCTTCAACAAACCGGCCAACAAGCCGACATAGACAAATAACAGGCGGCGCCGGTGGCGCTGCCCGATAGAACACACACCGTTTTCAACGGTTTTTTGAGGGGTCAGGGGTATGAATAAGTCGTCGTCTGCACAGAGTTCCGAAGATCCGATCCTGCAATGGGTAACCTTCAAGCTGGATAACGAGTCCTACGGCATCAATGTGATGCGTGTCCAGGAAGTCCTGCGCTACACCGAAATCGCCCCTGTGCCGGGTGCGCCGAGCTACGTGCTGGGCATCATCAACCTGCGCGGCAACGTGGTCACCGTGATCGACACCCGCCAGCGCTTCGGCCTGGTGCCGACCGAGGTCAACGACAACACCCGTATCGTCATCATCGAAGCCGACAAGCAAGTGGTCGGGATCATGGTCGATAGCGTGGCGGAAGTGGTTTACCTGCGTCAGTCGGAAGTCGAAACCGCGCCTAACGTCGGTAACGAAGAGTCGGCCAAGTTCATCCAGGGCGTGTGCAACAAGAACGGCGAACTGCTGATTCTGGTTGAGCTGGACAAGATGATGAGCGAAGAAGAATGGTCGGAACTGGAGAGTATCTGATTGATTCTTGAGGTTGCTGTGATTGTCCTGGCCATCCTCTGGATAGCCTCCGTGGCGCTGTTTGTGTCCTATACCCGCAACCAGCGGCAGATTGCCGCGCAGCAGGCCGAGGGCGATGCGCTGCGAGACCAGCGCATCAAGGAACTGTCCCGGCGCGTCGACAATTACCAGAACGGTACGGTGCGCATGGGCGAGGACTTGCACGAGTTGCGCGCCGTGGTCGGGCCGTTGCCGGACAAACTGGCGCAGCTGGAGCAGCGTGATCCTTCCAGCCTGTCGTTTGCCCAAGCCGCGCGCCTGGTGGGCATGGGGGCCAGCGTCGATGAGCTGACCCAGTCCTGCGGCCTGACCCAGGCCGAAGCCGAGCTGATGAGCAAGTTGCATAAGAACTAGCGGCAAGCTTGAAGCTTGAAGCTTGTGGCTTACAGCTGGCGGCTGCTGTCCGGCGTTATGTCCCTCTCCTGTGCCACCGCATCCGGATCATGCCCCGCCGGGAACTTGCCCTTGAGGTTCCAGGCGAAGGCAATGATCTCGGCGATGGTCCGATACAACTCCTCGGGGATACTGTCCCCCAACTCCATTCGTGCCAGCAGCTTCACCAGCTCGGCGTTTTCGTAGATCGGCACTTCATAGTCGCGGGCGATTTTCAGGATCGCTTCGGCCAGGGCATCGTCACCTTTGGCGGTCAGGGTCGGGGCTTGCCGGCCGTCGTACTTGAGGGCGATGGCTTGGCGGGGCGTGTTGGGGTTGTTCATGCGGTTTCGTCGACCCAGCGTTGTTCCAATCGGGTTTTCGTGCCCTGGGGCGGAGTGCCGAGGTGGCAATCCAGATCGCCCACCGTCAGGCCTGATGCCAGCAGGCGCTCGCGCAGGCTGCCCAGGTGGCTCTCGATCAGGCTCGCGGTATAGGCCCGTTCAGCCCACAGCTGGCTGGATAGCCGGCCCTGAATCAATTGCGCCTGCACGTGCAGCGGGCCCAATGGCTCAAGATCGAACGCCAGTTCGACCCGCCACAGTGCCTGCTTGGGTTCGCGCTCTTCGCGTTTTTCGTTGGGCTCCGGCTCGACGGGCTCTTCGCGCTGGAACTTGACCTGCAGCGGCACGATGTCTTGCAGGGTGCGCATGGGGATTTCCAGTTGCCAGGTGGTTTGCAAGCGTCCGTCATCGGTCAGCCCGGATTGCTCCAGGCTGGACAGTTGATGGCTTTGCAGGCGCGACACAGCCGCCGCGGCCAGGCGCAACAGGTGTTCCAGGTCGCCTTCGCCTTCCAGGCTCTGCAGCAGCCGCGAGGGCAGGGGGAAGCCGCCGGGCTGTGGCTTGGCGCTGACTTGACCAAGGGTGCCCAGGGCGCTGCGCACAAAGCTCGGCAGGACCTGGGCCAGGGTGTTGGCGGCAATGATCGCGTTGAAGTTGCTGCCGGCGGGGAGCGCCGGGGCCAGTTGCGCGATCAGGCGCAGCAGGTTGCCCTTGAGGTCCGGGGGCTGCAGCGGGTTGTCCCCGGCCAGCAGCTTGGCTTCCAGGAACATGCCGCTATTGGCCAGCGCCAGCGCCAGGCCCTTGGGATTGCTCAGTTGTTGCAGGTCGGGAAGCCCGGCCAGGAGCTTGTCCACAGCCAGGCGCAGGTCATTGGAGGTGGCATCGTCGGCCGGCAGGTTCTGCAGGGCGCTGAGCAGCCCGGTCAGCGAGGCCTGGCGGCTTTGCTGGGTGCCGAGTTGCTGGGCGATCGCCAATTGCTCCTGGCGTCCGCTCAGGGGCACGAAGTTCAACGTCTGGGCATCCTGGACCATGGCGCTCAACAGGCTGCCGATGCGCAGCGGCTGAGGGCTGTCGATGCTTAGGGTGCTGCCGCTCAGGGCGGTGTTGAGCAGGCTCACCAGGGAGCGGTAGACCGCCGGTTGCCCGGCGGCCTGGGGCAGCACCTGGCTGGTCAGGACCTTGCCCTGCAGCAGGGTGCCGACCGGCAATTGTGCGGTGTCGAGGCGGGTCAGGGTGGCGACGCTGGATGCCAGGGCCTGCTGCACGCTGATCGCCAGGTTGCCGGCGGACGGCTGGCTGATGGCAAGGCTGGTGCCTTGGGGCAATGGCTGGTTGCTGGTGGCCTGGAGGGTGGTCTGCTTGCCGCTGTCGAGGGTGACCTTGAGCAACAGTTCGAAGGTCTGGTCCGCCTGCTTCAGTGACAGGACTTCGGCGCGGGCCGTCTGGCCGGCGGCGATCAGGCCTTCCATGGGCTGCAACAGCTTGAGCAGCTCACCGCCGACCCCCGGCGCGCGCGTGGCCGAGGGCGTCGCCTGGGGCAGCGGGAGGATGTTGATTTCACCTGACATCTGGACACAACCTGAGGAAATTAGCCCTCTTTAGAGTAGGGCATCACATGTATAATGCCGCCCGTCTTTGGATGCGCGGTAAAAACATGGCAAATGTTTGACGCAGCTCTCTAGAACCGGCTGCCAATGCATTTATTCTGCACCTCTTTAACGGCCGCTCGACAGCCGACTTGAACCGTAAAGGCCTGCTATCTCTTGACCAGCCCTCTTCTAGAAGCCGTCGCCCTTGCCTGTGAGCGAGACTTGCGCCTGCTGTTTGAAAACCTCGAATTGCGCGTGCAGGCGGGCGACATGCTGCAGATCAGCGGCCCCAATGGCAGCGGCAAGACCAGCCTGCTGCGCTTGCTGGCCGGGCTGATGCAGCCCACCGACGGCAAGGTGCTGCTCAATGGCCAGCCATTGGCCTCCCAGCGCATCGAACTGGCGCGCAATCTGTTGTGGATCGGCCATGCCGCCGGCATCAAGGATGTGCTGAGCCCGGAAGAGAACCTCTCCTGGCTCTGTGCCCTGCACCAGCCGGCGCAGCGCGAGGCCATCTGGCAGGCGCTGGCGGCGGTCGGGCTGCGAGGCTTCGAGGATGTGCCGTGCCACACCCTGTCGGCCGGTCAGCAGCGCCGTGTGGCCCTGGCCCGTTTGTACCTCGACGGGCCGCCGCTGTGGGTGCTCGATGAACCTTTCACCGCCCTCGACAAACAGGGCGTGGCCCAACTTGAAGAACACCTGGCCGGGCATTGCGAGCGGGGCGGCATGGTGGTCCTGACCACTCACCATACGTTGGCGCGGGTGCCGGTCGGTTATCGCGACATCGACCTGGGGCAGTGGGCGGTATGAGTGTGTTTGCGCTATTGGTGGCCCGCGAGGCCCGTCTGTTGTTTCGCCGTCCGGCGGAGTTGGCCAACCCGTTGGTGTTTTTCGCCATCGTTGTCGCATTATTCCCATTGGCGGTGGGACCTGAGTCTCAATTGTTGCAAACCTTATCTCCGGGACTGGTCTGGGTCGCGGCACTTTTGTCAGTCCTGCTCTCGCTGGACGGGCTGTTTCGCAGTGATTTCGAGGACGGATCCCTGGAGCAGTGGGTCCTTTCGCCGCACCCCCTGGCTCTTCTGGTATTGGCCAAGGTGCTGGCACACTGGGCGTTTTCCGGCCTGGCACTGGTATTGCTTGCGCCCCTGTTGGCCTTGATGCTCGGATTACCTGCGGCGGCCATTCCGGTGCTGCTGTTGTCATTGCTGCTCGGCACCCCCGTACTGAGCCTGCTCGGCGCAGTGGGCGCCGCGCTGACAGTGGGGTTGAAACGCGGCGGGCTGTTGCTGGCGCTGCTGATTCTGCCTCTGTACATCCCGGTACTGATTCTCGGCAGCGGCGCCTTGCAGGCAGCGTTGCAGGGCATGCCGGCAACCGGTTTTCTGCTATGGCTTGGTAGCCTGACCGCCCTGGCAGTAACCCTGACACCCTTTGCAATAGCGGCTGGCCTGAAGATCAGCGTCGGCGAATAATAATGCGGTCTGATCGTTTTTTGATCACTTCTTGGTACAAGAACAGACCCTGACTTTTCGTGATAACGAAGAGCAACCGTGATGGAAACAGTATGAACTGGACCTGGTTTCACAAGCTCGGCTCACCCAAATGGTTTTATGGCATCAGCGGCAAGCTGCTGCCCTGGCTGAGCGTCGCCGCCTTGTTGCTGATTGGTATCGGCGTGGTCTGGGGCCTGGTCTTCGCGCCGCCGGATTACCAGCAAGGCAACAGCTTTCGGATCATCTATATCCATGTGCCGATGGCGATGCTGGCCCAGTCCTGCTACGTGATGTTGGCGGTGTGCGGGGTGGTCAGCCTGGTATGGAAAATGAAACTGGCCGATGTCGCCCTGCAGTGCGCGGCGCCCATCGGGCATTCGATGACGATTATCGCGCTGTTGACCGGGGCGATCTGGGGCAAGCCGACCTGGGGCTCGTGGTGGGTCTGGGATGCACGACTGACGTCGATGCTTATCCTCCTGTTTCTGTACGCAGGTCTTATTGCGCTGAACCAGGCCATCAGCAATCGTGAGAGCGCCGCCAAGGCCTGTGCGGTGCTGGCCGTCGTCGGGGTGATCAACATCCCGATCATCAAATACTCGGTGGAGTGGTGGAACACCCTGCACCAGGGCGCGACCTTCACCCTGACCGAACGCCCGGCGATGCCTGCCGAGATGTGGCTGCCGCTGCTGCTGACGGTGCTCGGTTTCTATTGCCTGTTCGGCGTGCTGCTGCTGTTGCGCATGCGCCTTGAGGTGCTCAAGCGTGAAGCCCGGACCAGCTGGGTCAAGGCCGAAATCCAACGCAGCCTGGAGGTGGCGCCATGAGTTTTGCATCCTTCGACGATTTTCTCGCCATGGGCCATCACGGCCTGTATGTCTGGTCGGCCTATGGCATTTGCCTGGTGATCCTGGCTCAGGAACTGGCGGTGCCGATCGTGGCCCGCAAGCGTTATCTGCAACAAGAGGCGCGTCGTTTGCGCCGGGAGAACGGCAAGTGAATCCGCTGCGTAAAAAGCGTCTTTTGATCATCCTCGCGATCCTGGCCGGTATCGGCATTGCCGTGGGCCTGGCCCTCAGCGCGCTGAAGGAAAACATCAACCTGTTCTACACCCCGACTCAGATCGCCAACGGCGAGGCGCCGCTGGACACGCGGATTCGCGCCGGCGGCATGGTCGAGCAGGGTTCGTTGCAACGCTCCGGCGATTCGCTGGACGTGCGCTTTGTGGTCACCGACTTCAACAAGTCCGTGACCATCTCCTACCGCGGCATCCTCCCGGATCTGTTTCGCGAAGGGCAGGGCATCGTTGCCCTGGGCAAGCTCAATGCCGAGGGCGTGGTGGTGGCCGATGAAGTTCTGGCCAAGCACGACGAGAAGTACATGCCCCCCGAGGTGACCAAGGCCCTGAAAGACAGCGGCCAATCGGCACCGACACCCGCGAAGGAGGGTTAACCCATGACTTCCGCACTTTTCATTCCTGAACTGGGGCATCTGGCGATGATCCTGGCCCTGTGCTTTGCCCTGGTCCAGGCGGTGATCCCGCTGCTCGGCGCCTGGCGCGGCGATCGGCTGTGGATGAGCCTGGCCCAGCCGGCCGCCTGGGGACAGTTCGCCTTCCTGCTGTTCGCCTTCGGCTGCCTGACCTATGCCTTCATGAGCGACGATTTCTCGGTCGCCTATGTGGCCAGCAACTCCAACAGCGCCTTGCCCTGGTACTACAAGTTCAGCGCGGTATGGGGCGCCCACGAAGGCTCGCTGCTGCTCTGGGCCTTGATTCTGGGCGGCTGGACCTTTGCCGTGTCGGTGTTCTCGCGGCAGTTGCCGCAGGTGATGCTGGCCCGGGTGCTGGCGGTGATGGGCATGATCAGCACCGGCTTCCTGCTGTTTCTGATCCTGACCTCCAACCCTTTCGCGCGGATCTTGCCGCAGATCCCGGCCGACGGCCGTGACCTCAATCCGTTGCTGCAGGACATCGGCCTGATCGTTCACCCGCCGATGCTGTACATGGGTTATGTCGGTTTCTCCGTGGCCTTCGCCTTTGCCATTGCCGCGCTGCTCGGCGGGCGTCTCGACGCCGCCTGGGCGCGCTGGTCGCGGCCCTGGACCATCGTCGCCTGGGCCTTCCTCGGAATCGGCATCACCCTGGGCTCCTGGTGGGCCTACTACGAACTCGGCTGGGGCGGCTGGTGGTTCTGGGACCCGGTGGAAAACGCCTCCTTCATGCCGTGGCTGGTGGGGACGGCCCTGATTCACTCCCTGGCCGTCACGGAAAAGCGCGGCGTGTTCAAGAGCTGGACCGTGCTGCTGGCCATTGCCGCGTTTTCCCTGAGCCTGCTGGGCACCTTCCTGGTGCGTTCCGGGGTGCTGACCTCGGTGCATGCCTTTGCCTCCGACCCTGAGCGCGGCGTGTTTATCCTGATCTTCCTGCTGTTTGTGGTTGGCGGTTCGCTGACCCTGTTCGCCCTGCGCGCGCCGGTGGTCAAGAGCCATGTCGGGTTCAACCTGTGGTCGCGGGAAACCCTGCTGTTGGGCAACAACCTGGTGCTGGTGGTGGCCGCGTCGATGATTCTGCTGGGCACCCTGTACCCGCTGGTGCTGGATGCCCTGACCGGGGCCAAGCTGTCGGTCGGCCCGCCGTACTTCAATGCGCTGTTCATTCCGCTGATGGCGCTGCTGATGGTGGTGATGGCGGTCGGTGTGCTGGTGCGCTGGAAAGACACCCCGGTCAAGTGGCTGGTGAGCATGCTGACCCCGGTGCTGCTGGGCAGCGCAGCCTTGGCGGTGGTGGCCGGTATCGCCTATGGCGACTTCAACTGGGCGGTGCTGGCGACCTTTATGCTGGCGGCCTGGGTGTTGTTGGCCGGTGTGCGCGACATCGTCGACAAGACCCGCCACAAAGGCCTGATCAAAGGCCTGCCAAGCCTGACCCGCAGTTACTGGGGCATGCAGATTGCGCACCTGGGCATCGCGGTCTGCGCCCTGGGCGTGGTGCTGTCGAGCCAGAACAGCGCCGAGCGCGACCTGCGCCTGGCGCCGGGCGAATCCATGGACCTGGCCGGTTATCACTTCATTTTTGAAGGCGCCAAGCACTTCGAGGGGCCGAACTTCACCTCCGACAAAGGCACCGTGCGCGTGGTGCGCAACGGCAAGGAAGTGGCGGTGCTGCATCCCGAGAAACGCCTGTACACCGTGCAGAGCTCGATGATGACCGAAGCCGGGATCGACGCCGGTTTCACCCGCGACCTGTACGTGGCCCTCGGCGAGCCGCTGGGCGATGGCGCCTGGGCGGTACGGGTGCACGTCAAGCCGTTCGTGCGCTGGATCTGGTTCGGCGGCCTGCTGACCGGCTTCGGCGGCTTGCTGGCGGCGCTGGACCGGCGTTACCGGGTCAAGGTGAAAAGCCGCGTGCGCGAAGCGCTGGGCATGACAGGAGTCACTGCATGAGACGTTGGATGATGTTGCTGCCGCTGGCACTGTTCCTGGTGATGGCGGTCTTCCTTTACCGCGGGCTGTACCTGGATCCGGCCGAGTTGCCGTCGGCCATGATCGGCAAGCCGTTCCCGGAGTTCTCCCTGCCGGCGGTCGAGGGTGAAAAAACCCTGACCCGCGCCGACCTGCTGGGCAAACCGGCACTGGTCAACGTCTGGGGCACCTGGTGCATTTCCTGCCGGGTCGAGCACCCGGTGCTGAACAAGCTGGCGCAGCAGGGCGTGGTGATCTATGGCGTCAACTACAAGGACGTCAACGCCGACGCCTTGAAGTGGCTGGCCGAGTTCCACAACCCGTATCAGCTGGATATCCGCGACGAAGAGGGCACCCTGGGCCTGAACCTGGGGGTTTACGGTGCGCCGGAAACCTTCTTTATCGACGCCAAGGGCATCATCCGCGACAAATACGTCGGCGTGATCGACGAGGTGGTCTGGCGTGAAAAACTGGCGGCCAAGTATCAGTCGCTGGTCGACGAGGCCAAGCCATGAAGCGCTGGTTCGCCGCCCTCGTGCTGGGCCTGGGCATGGCCTCGGTTGCCCAGGCCGCCATCGACACCTATGAGTTCGCCAATGACGCCGAGCGTGAACGTTTTCGCGAGCTGACCAAGGAGCTGCGCTGCCCCAAGTGCCAGAACCAGGACATCGCCGATTCCAATGCGCCGATTGCCGCCGACCTGCGCAAGGAAATCTTTCGCATGCTGGGCGAAGGCAAGGACAACCAGCAGATCATCGACTTCATGGTTGACCGCTACGGCGACTTCGTCCGCTACAAGCCGGCCCTGACCGGCAAAACCGCCTTGCTCTGGTTCGGCCCCGCCGGGTTGCTGCTGGGGGGAGTGGTGATCATCGCCGTGATCGTCCGGCGTCGTCGTGCCGAGTGCACTGACAGCCCGAACACGCTTTCTGCCGAGGAGCGTCAGCGCCTCGACCACCTGTTGGAAAAAGACTCCGAATGATTGATTTCTGGCTCGCTGCAGGTCTGCTGCTCCTGGTAGCCCTGAGTTTTCTGCTGATCCCGGTTTTACGCGGCCGCCGTGCCCAACGTGAAGAGGATCGTACCGCGCTGAACGTGGCGCTCTACCAAGAACGGGTTGCCGAGCTGCAAGGGCAGCAGGCCGAGGGTGTGCTGACCTCGGACCAGATGGACAGCGGCCGCGCCGAAGCGGCCCGCGAGTTGCTGGCGGATACCGAAGGCGTGGCCCCAGCCAGGGTTTCCCGGCTGGGCAAGCCCCTGCCGTTGCTGGCGGCGATCCTGGTGCCGGTGCTGGGCCTGGGCCTGTACCTGCATTTTGGCGCCGTGGACAAGGTCGAACTGACCCGCGAATTCGCCCAGGCGCCGCAGTCCATGGAAGACATGACCCAGCGCCTCGAACGCGCGGTGGCGGCCCAGCCGGATTCCGCCGAGGGCCTGTACTTCCTCGGTCGCACCTATATGGCCCAGGACCGGCCAGCGGACGCGGCGAAGCTCTTCGAGCGCACCGTGGCCCTGGCGGGTCGTCAGCCGGAGCTGCTCGGGCAATGGGCCCAGGCGCAGTATTTTGCCGACAACAAACAGTGGTCGCCCAAGCTCCAGGCCTTGACCGACGAAGCGCTCAAAGCTGACCCCAAGGAAGTCACCAGCCTTGGGCTGTTGGGCATCGCGGCGTTTGAAGGCGAGCGTTATCAGGACGCCATCGATTACTGGAACCGCCTGTTGGCCCAATTGCCGCCGGACGACAGCTCCCGCGCTGCGCTGCAGGGCGGTATCGCCCGGGCCAGCGAGAAGCTGGTCGCCACCGGTGGCAAGGTCGCCCAGGCCCCGGCGCCGGCCAAGAGCGCGGTGCTTAAAGTCCGGGTCGACCTCGCGCCTGAGCTGAAGGCCAAGGTCCAGCCGGGTGACAGCGTGTTCATCTTTGCCCGGGCCGTGACGGGTCCACCCGCGCCACTGGCGGCCAAGCGCCTGACCGTGGCTGACCTGCCGGCCACCGTCGAGCTGGGGGATGCCGACGCAATGATGCCGCAGTTGAAACTGTCGAACTTCCCTGAAGTCCAACTGGTTGCGCGCGTGTCCCGCGCCGGCCAACCGACAGCCGGTGAATGGGTCGGTCGCAGCCAGCCCCTGGCCAGCAGCACCACCGCGCCGCAACAGCTGACCATCGACAGCCCGGATCAATAACCAGAGAAGCCGCCATGACCGCCATCGCACGTATCACCCTGTTATCACTGGTTGTGGGGTTGAGTGCATGTACGGTCCAGCGGCCGCAGCCCACCAGCTCCGAACCCATCCCGCCGTCGGTGCCGAGTACACGCTCGGTGCCCTCGACGGCGCCTGGGGCACCGGCGACGCCCAACCGTCCGGCCAAGCCCTTGCCACGCACCTCCGCCAGTTTCGCCCCACCTCCCGGCGGCCATAGCCATTGGGATGCGCGGCTGGGGGTGTATGTGCTGGATGACCAGAGCAACACCTTCTATCGCCAACGCACCTATTACCGCTGGAACAACGGCTGGAGCCGCTCCATCGGACCGGACGGCCCCTGGGAAGACACCGATATCCATGGCGTACCGTCCGGCCTGGGGCGTCAGTTCAAATAAGCCGGCGCGGGGCGCGGACCACGGTGCTTATTGTTCAAGCCCTCAGGCTCACGGCCGATACAGCGCCATGTCCCTGAGTATCGTTGTCTGAGCACCTGATGAAGATAAAACCCAACAAACTGTATTTGGCCCGGCTGCTGCTCTGCCTGTATGCCTGCCTGTGTTTCGTGGTGCTGTATTACTGGCAAAACACCGACGTCCCGGGGCTGATTTATCTGTTGCTGACGCCGATCTTCCTGGTCGCGCTCTACGGTTTTATCTATTACCTGTTCTGCTGGCTGTTTATCGCTTACCGGCCCCGGGATGAGACGTGGTGGAAGCGTATCGACTATGTCTGGCTGTTTTTCGCCTCGTTGGCGCTGATCGGGCAGACCCAGAGCGTGCGCGAGATGTGGTTTCAGTCGCCTTACGAGATGGCCCAGGTCTCCAAGGCCGGCATCGACAAAAGCCTGCGCGCCCAGATCAATGACATGCTCGACCCGGCGCAATGCGCCACGGCCGCCAGCCGCTACGAAGCGGCCGATGCGCAGCAGGTTGCCAGCCTGTGCCAGCGCTATGCCGACGTGGCCCGGCCGTTGTCCGAGGTGGCGCTGGTCAATCTGTTGCAGGAACTGCCGGCGCTGGGCGCCGAGTACTCGGCCGAGCCGGTACAACGCTGGTTGGCGGGGTTGCAGGAGACGCTCAAGGAGCGGGACCTGCGGCGTGCAGAGGTGCTCAAGTACCAGAACCTGATCAGCGAAACCGAGTTCGAACAACTCTTCCGCTACTTTGCGCCGTTGCTGGTGGTGATCGCCCTGGCCCTGCGCGCATCCAAGGTCTCCGGCGAGCTTTATCTGAAAGCCCCGAAGCAACGCAAGTTCTGGCTGATCATCAACCAGCGGGTGGTGGTCGACAGCCTGGGTTTCAGCGATGTCGCGCACAAACGCTTTACCCAGGCCCTGGGCAGCTGGCGCAAGGCGCAATGGGGCGTGGTCCATATGGCCTGTGATTTCATTGCCCAGAGCAGCCTGCGCGGCAGCAACGAACCGGTGCTGCCCGGGGCCTGTGAAAGTGAATTTCAGTTGGCGAACGCCGATGACTTCAATACGTCGGGCTTTGTGCAGTGGGCCGCCGGCCAGTCGATGGAGCTGTTGTACCTGGTGGGCGAAACCGACCCTGAGCTGATCCGTCGGCTACGGCAGTGGGGCGAGGCAACGAACACTGAAGTGCTGGTGCGCGAGCACATCTGAGGCCGCTCAACGGCTGGCCATCAACCCCTCGACATAGGTGACAAAGGCCCGGGCCTTGGCGCTGGCCAGGCGCCCGGTAGGAAACACCGCCCACAGTTGCTGGGGCGGCAGCTGCCAGTCGCCCAGCAGCTCCTGGACCTGGCCTCGGGCCAGCTCCGGGGCGAACATCCAGTACGAGGCCACGGTCAGCCCCAGGTGGGCCAGCACCGCCTCGCGCAGCCCTTCGGCGGCGTTGACCCGCATCCTGCCCGCCAGTACCACCGCCTGTTGTTCACCGTGACGGGTGAAGGTCCAGTGGGCGCCACCGCCCAGGCTGTAGACGATGGCCGGCAATCGGGGCAACTGCTTGGGGGCCGTCGGCGTGCCATGCCGTGCCAGGTACTCAGGCGTCGCCACCACCACGCGCCGGCACTGGCTGATCTGGCGTGCGGTCAGCGCCGAATCTTCCAGGCTGCCCATGCGCAGGGCGACATCGATCCCGGCCTCCACCAGGTTGCTGTTGTGGTCGTCCAGTACCACGTCGATCGACAGGTCCGGGTGCTGCTCAAGAAAGGGGCCCAGGTTCGGCACGATGTGCATGCGGGCGAAGGTCACCGCCGCGGCGATGCGCAAGGTGCCGCGCAGGCCGGCCGCCGAGCCCCGTGCCGCGCGCTCGGCCTCATCGGCCTCTTCCAGGGTGCGCCGGGCCCGTTCGAAAAACGCCAGGCCGGCCTCGGTGGGCGTGAGACCGCGGGTCGAACGCAGCAACAGCCGCACCGCCAGGTACGTCTCCAGTTGCGCGATGCTTTTCGAGACGGCCGGCTGGCCGATGTTGAGGTGCTGGGCGGCGGCGGAAAACGAGCCGGTTTCCACCACCTTGATAAAAGTTTCCATGGCAGCCAGGCGGTCCATCAGCGTTGCTCCAGTCGGGGGGCAGGGCGCGGGCCAGCCCGCGCAGGTGGGTTTCAGGCGCTGGCCGGCAGCGGCTTCTCGGACACCCGCAAAAAGCGCAGCAGCGCCAGCAGCGGGAACAGGCTGCCGACCAGGATCACCCCCAGCCAGCCGCCGTGTTCGTACACCGCGCTGGCGATGGACGAGCCAAAGGCGCCGCCGATAAAGATGCTGGTCATGTACAGCGCATTCAAGCGGCTGCGGCTCTGGGCATCCAGGGCATACACCGCCCGCTGGCCGAGGACCATGTTCATCTGCACGCAGAAATCCAGGACCACGCCGGTCACCGCCAGGCCAATGACGCTGTAGGCCGGATGCACCAGGCCGGGAAGAAAACTCAGCGCCGCGAACAGCATGGCCAGCAGCGAGGCGATGCGGGTGTGGCCGGCATCCGCCAGGCGACCGCTGATGGGGGCGGCGATGGCGCCGATGGCACCCACCAGGGCGAAAAGTGCGATCTGGGTCTGGGACAGGCCGTGATTACGCGCCAGCTCCAGCGGTGCGGCGGTCCAGAACAGGCTGAAGGTGGCGAACAGACAACCCTGGTAGAACGCCCGCTGGCGCAATACCGGCTGGCGGCGCAGCAAGGTGCCCAGGGAGCGCAGCAACTGGCCGTAGCTGGCACTGTGCTCGGGCTGGCGCTTGGGCATGGTCAGGGCCAGCACCGCACTGATGGCGACCATCAGCACCGCAGCGGTAATAAACATGGCGCGCCAGCCGAAGTGATCGGCCACCACGCTGGCCACCGGCCGCGCCAGCAGTATCCCCAGCAACAAGCCGCCCATGATCCCGCCGACCACCCGCCCGCGAGTCTCGGCCGGGGCCAGGTGTGCCGCCAGGGGGATCAGGATCTGCACCGACACCGAGCTGAAGCCGATCAGCAGCGATACCAGCAGGAAGGCATTGGGGGCGGTGGTGAAGGCCGCCACCAGCAAGCTGACAATGGCCACCAGGGTGGTGGCGATCATCAGGCGCCGGTTTTCCAGGAGATCGCCCAGGGGCACCAGGAAAAACAGGCCCAGGGCATAGCCGATCTGGGTCAGGGACACGATCAGGCTGGCCAGGGTGCTGGACAGGCCGACGTCCGGGGCGATCAGCTCGATGATCGGCTGGGCGTAATAGATGTTGGCGACGATCGCGCCGCAGCAGAAGGCAAACAGCAGCACCATGCCCCGGGTCATTGTCGCGCTGGTGGCGTGCAGCGCTTGGGAAGTTGTAGTCATCGCGGTTCTCTTGGCGGCGAAAGGATGTGGGCGAGGTTAGGAGGCTGGCCCGTGACGCGGTAGAGAGGCTCGGGTGATAGCATTTATTCCCGTGGGGAATAGGGGGGGGCGAAGCGGCTTGAACGCAGCGCTGAGAAGGGCTCCCTGGGCCGATGATACATTTACTTACAACTGCTTCGATAGCCGGCTTATAGTTGGGCAGGAAGTCGTGAGCCTCGCTCCGATTGATCTTCAGCCTTTCAGCACGGGAAGCCTGCCCAATGAAACTGTCCTTGCGTCGATTGTTCGACGCTGTCGCGAGCATCGTTTTGGCCAGCCTGATACTGATCGGCCCGGCCCAGGCCCAGGATGCGCCGGGGATGCGCATCGCGGTCCGGGGTGAAATCACCGGCATCAGCGGCGATGTGCTGCGGGTGCATGCCAACAGCGGTGAGGTGGCCAGCGTCGAGCTGACGCCCCAGACCCAGGTGCGGGCGGTGAGCCTGGCCAATATCGAAGACATCAAGCCCGGCAGCTACATCGGCTCGGCGGCGGTGCCCATGGCCGATGGCACCCTCAAGGCCCTGGAAGTGCATGTGTTTCCTCCACAGATGGTCGGTACGGGCGAAGGCCATCGGCCATTTGACCTGGTCAAGGGCAGCAGCATGACCAATGGCAGTGTCGGCGACCTGGTGGTGAGCAACGGCCGCACCCTGACCGTCAACTACAAGGGTGGCCAGCAGAAGATCCTGGTGCCGGACGATGTGCCCATCGTCAATCTGGCGCCGGCTGATCGCAGCCTGCTCAAGGCCGGGGTCAAGGTGGTGATGTTCGTGACCCAGGGCGCCGATGGCAAATTGACCGCGCAATCGATCTCGGCCGGCAAGGACGGGGTTACCCCGCCGATGTGAGGCACGCCCGCGCTGCACGGCGGCTGTTGCGTTGCCAAGTGTTGCTAGGGCGGGGTTTGGGTGGAACTCCAGGCGGGCTTGGTTTAGGGTTTTCGGTCGCTCATCGCGTCGGGAGGCCCCATGCAAAAGTCCACGTTCAATCCACCCAATATCTTCAACTCTCTGCAATACGGTTTCAGCCAGGCTGTCGAGGTTCGCGGCGGGCGGCGCTTGCTGCTGTCGGGCCAGGTTGGCGTCGACGAGCACGAATCCACCGTCGGCCCCGGGCTGCGGGAGCAGACCGAGCAGGCCTTCGACAATATCGAACGGGTGCTGGCCGACGCCGGTGGCGAGCTGGGGGATGTGGTGATGCTGCGCATCTACATCGCCGAAGCGGCCCGTGACCAGCAGGAGCAGATCAGCCAGGTCCTGCTGCAACGTTTCCCCAATGACCCGCCGGCATCGTCATGGATCATCGTCAGCGGCTTGTCGTTGCCCGAGTGGCTGATCGAGGTCGAGGCCGAAGCCATGCTCGCCGAACGGCAGCCGGCCCAGGAGGCGGCGTTGCTGAGCCCGGTGGTGGGGCTCTAGCCGTTGCGCCTCAAACCGCAGGCATAAAAAAGCGACTCTTACGGTTAATGCTGATCAGTTAAGGGCGAACACTTCATGTGTGGCGAGGGCGCTTGCTCCCGCTCGGATGCGCAGCATCCGCAAAACCTGAGTCCACGGTTGGCCTGGCAGCGCGCGGTTGCAGGGTTTGGGGCCGCTGCGCGGCCCAGCGGGAGCAAGCTCCCTCGCCACAGGTTGGTTTTCGCTCGCTCCATCACTTAACTGAACGGCATTACCCTTAAGGTCGCTTTTTTTAAGCGTTAACCCTTACTTGGCGTCGCCGTAGATCTGGTCGAAGATCCCGCCGTCATTGAAGTGGGTCTTCTGCACGGTGCGCCAATCACCGAAGGTTTTCTCCACCGAGAGGAAGTCGACTTTCGGGAAGCGGTCGGTGTACTTGGCCAGGACTTTCGGGTCCCGTGGGCGCAGGTAGTTGTTGGCCGCGATTTCCTGGCCTTCCGGCGACCACAGGTACTTCAGGTATTCCTCGGCCGCGGCGCGGGTGCCTTTCTTGTCGACCACTTTGTCGACCACCGACACCGGTGGCTCGGCTTCGGCGGAAACGCTTGGGTAGATCACTTCGAACTGATCGCGACCGAACTCGCGGGCGATCATCTCGGCTTCGTTTTCAAAGGTCACCAGCACGTCGCCGATCTGGTTGGTCATGAAGGTCGTGGTGGCGGCGCGGCCACCGGTATCCAATACCGGAGCCTGGCGGAACAGTTTGCCGACAAAGTCCTTGGCCTTGCTTTCGTCACCGCCGTTCTTCAGCACGTAACCCCAGGCCGAAAGGTAGGTGTAGCGGCCGTTACCCGAGGTTTTCGGGTTGGGCACAATCACCTGCACGCCGTCCTTGAGCAGGTCGGGCCAGTCTTTCAGGGCTTTCGGGTTGCCTTTGCGCACGATGAAGACGGTGGCCGAGGTGAACGGCGCGCTGTTGTTTGGCAGGCGGGTCACCCAGTTGTCCGGGACCAGCTTGCCGTTGTCCACCAGGGCATTGATATCCGTGGCCATGTTCATGGTGATGACGTCGGCCGGGAGGCCGTCGATGACCGAACGCGCCTGTTTGCTCGAACCGCCGAAGGACATCTGCAGGGTGATGTTCTCCTTGTGCTCGGCTTGCCAGTGCTTCTGGAAGGCGGCGTTGTAGTCTTTATAGAAGTCGCGCATCACGTCGTAGGACACGTTCAGCAGGGTCGGTGCGGCCTGGGCCGCGCTGCCCAGTGCCAGGCCGGCAGCCAGAAGAGAGGCGCTCAAAAGTTTTTTCACTGCACATTCCTTTTATTCGAGAGTGAAGGCATTTTGCCGCCGACTATAGCCGGGGCGTCATAGTGGTTTAAAGATTAAAAAGCACTTTGCTTATTCCATTTTCTTGAACAGTGCATTCCCGCAGCGCGAGCAGAATGCAGCGCTGGGTTCATGGTTGCCCTTGTTGCACACCGGGCAGTCATGCTTGAGTTGTTCGCCGCGCATGGCACTGGCCAGTTCAGCGGTAAAGATCCCGGTGGGCACGGCGATGATCGAGTAACCGGTGATCATCACCAGCGATGAAATCACCTGGCCCAGTGGGGTTTTCGGCACGATATCGCCGAAGCCCACGGTGGTGAGGGTGACGATAGCCCAATAGATGCCCTTGGGAATGCTGGTAAAGCCATGCTCCGGGCCTTCGACCACATACATCAAGGTGCCGAACACCGTGACCAGGGTCGACACGCTGAGCAGGAACACAATGATCTTCTGCTTGCTGCCCCGCAGGGCCGACATCAGGTAGTTGGCCTGCTTGAGATAGGGGCTCAGCTTGAGCACACGGAAGATCCGCAGCATGCGGATCACACGGATGATCAGCAGGTACTGGGCGTCGCTGTAATACAGCGCGAGGATCCCCGGGACGATGGCCAGCAAGTCCACCAGGCCATAGAAACTGAAGGCATAGCGCAACGGTTTGGGCGAGCAGTACAGGCGCAGGCCGTACTCGATCGCGAAAATCAGGGTAAAGCCCCATTCGATGTAGGCCAGCACGTTGGCGTAGTCGCGGTGCACCTGGTCGATGCTGTCGAGGATCACGATCACCAGGCTGGCGAGGATGATCAGCAGCAAGGTGCTGTCGAAGCGGCGACCGGCCACGGTGTCGGTCTGGAAAATCATGACGTAGAGACGGTCACGCCAGTGGTTGCTGCTGTCCATGTAGATCGCCTGAAACAAATATCAGCGCAGCCTAGGTGGATTGCCCCTTGCAGTGCAAGGCGCACTGTCCCGTGCCGCCTGGCGCATGACCCGGACCGTGGCGCGTACCAGCCAGGCAGCGAGGATAAAGGGGGCGGTCAGGGGCGCCAGGCCCAGGGCGGCAAAGCCCGGCGTCAGCAGCAGGGCCAGGGCGACACCGGGTATTGGCAGCCAGCACAGGGCTCGGGGTTGCTGGCTGAGGGCGATGGCCACCAGCGCGGCGTTGTAGCCGCCCAGGCCAAGCAGGGCGCCGGGGGGTTCATGATGCAGCAGGCTAAACCCCAGGCCGGCCGCCGAACCGAACACGGCCCAGGCCGCAGCGCGGCGGTTGGCCAGGAACAGCCCGAGGGCAATCAAGGCACCGGCCAGGGGCTGGTCGAGGAACATCACTTGCCCCAGGCCCTTGGCGGTCGCCCCCAGCAGCTCGAGCAGGCCAGGTTCGGTCAGGGCCGGGGTGGCCGGCAACAGGGGTTCGGCAACGCTCAGCAGCAGCCAGCTCAAACCGACAAAAGGCGCGGTGTAGGCCGGCAGGCAATGGTGGTCCCGTGAGCGCTTGAGCCACTGCTGGGTCAGGATCGCGCTGATCCCGCCGCAGGCGACAATCAACGGCGGCAACAGCGCCGACCAGGGGAAATAAAGGCTCAGCAACAGGCCGAGCAGCACCCCGTTATAGCTGAACAGCCCGGCCTGGCGGTCGGCCTTGGGGTAGCCGCGTCGTTGCGCGGTAAGCAGGCCGGCGACGCCACCGAGCAGGGCGCCGCCGAGCAGGGCCGGAGCACCGATCAGGATTGCCAGCAGGCACAGCAGGCCACACAGCGGGTGGCGCTGGAGAAAGATCTGACTGAAGCCATTGAGCACGGCGCTGGCCCAGTCGGGGCAATAGGCGTTGAACGACTCTGAAGGCATGAGCGATTCGTCAGGGCGGGCCATGGCCGTCGCCGGCCATGGCGGTAGGGGCCGAGGGTCAGATCAGGGTTTCGATCCGCAGCGAGTTGGTCGAGCCCGGCTGGCCGAATGGCACGCCGGCGGTGATCAGCAAGGTGTCGCCGCGTTTGGCCAAGCCCTGGGCCTGGGCGATCTCCAGGGCCGTGGAGCAGATCTCGTCGACCTGGCGCAGGCGGTCGTTGACCACCGAATGCACACCCCAGGCCACGCTCAGGCGGCGCGCGGTGGCCAGGTTCGGCGTGAGGTTGAGGATCGGCACCCGTGGTCGCTCGCGGGCGGCGCGCAGGCTGGAGCTGCCGGACTCGCTGTAATTCACCAGCACCGCCACCGGCAGGATGCTGCTGATACGGCGGATCGCGCAACTGATGGCGTCCGACTGGGTGGCTTCGGCCTGGGGCCGGCTGACGTCGAGCTGGGCCTGGTAGTCGGGGCCGCCTTCGACCTGGCGGATGATCTTGCTCATCATCTGCACCGCTTCCAGCGGGTATTCGCCGGAGGCGGTTTCCGCCGACAGCATCACCGCGTCCGCGCCTTCGGCCACCGCATTGGCCACGTCCGTGACTTCGGCCCGGGTCGGTGCCGGCGAGAAGCGCATGGATTCGAGCATCTGGGTCGCCACCACCACCGGTTTGCCCAGTTGGCGGCAGGTGCTGATGATGTCTTTCTGGATTTGCGGCACGCTTTCCGCGGGCACCTCCACCCCCAGATCACCGCGGGCGACCATGATCGCGTCGCTCAATTCGGCGATTTCCCGCAACTGGGTGACGGCCGAGGGCTTCTCGATCTTGGCCATCAGGAAGGCTTTGTTGCCGATCAGGACCCGCGCCTCATGGATATCCTCGGGGCGCTGGACAAAGGACAGCGCCACCCAATCCACCCCCAGCTCCAGGCCGAAGCTCAGGTCGCGGCGGTCCTTGGCGGTCAGTGGGCTCAGGTCGAGCACGGCCTGGGGCACGTTGACGCCTTTGCGGTCCGACAGTTCGCCGCCGTTGAGCACCGTGGTGTCGATGGCGTCGGCGTGTTTGCCGGTCACTCGCAGGCGCAGCTTGCCGTCGTCCAGCAGCAGGTCCATGCCCGGCTCCAGGGCCGCGATGATTTCCGGGTGCGGCAGGTTGATCCGACGCTGGTCGCCCGGGGTCGGGTCCAGGTCCAGGCGCAGGGCCTGGCCGCGCACCAGTTGCACCTTGCCGGCGGCGAACTTGCCAACCCGCAGCTTCGGCCCTTGCAGGTCCATGAGGATGCCCAGGGGGTAGTTCAGCTGGCGCTCGACCTCGCGAATCCATTGAAAGCGCTGGGCGTGGTCGGCGTGGTCGCCGTGGCTGAAGTTGAGGCGAAAGATATTGACCCCGGCCTTGACCAGTTCACGGATGTCCTCGATGCCGTCGGTGGCGGGGCCCAGGGTGGCGAGGATTTTGACCTTTTTATCAGGCGTCATGTGTCGGGTTCTCAAGAATCAGGATGGCGCGGAAGTCATTGACGTTGGTGCGGGTCGGCTCGGTGACGATCAACGCGTCCAGCGCGGCGAAGTAGCCGTAACCGTTGTTGTTATCCAGCTCGTCGCTGGCGTTCAGGCCCAGGGCGGCGGCGCGGCTGTAGCTGTCGGGGGTCATGAGGGCGCCGGCGTTGTCTTCCGAGCCGTCGATGCCGTCGGTGTCGCCGGCCAGGGCATAGATCCCGGGCAGGCCCTTGAGGCTGTCGGTCAGGCTCAGCAGGAACTCGGCGTTGCGTCCGCCGCGACCGTTGCCGCGTACGGTGACCGTGGTTTCGCCACCGGACAGAATCACGCAGGGCGCCGCCAGCGGCTGGCCATGCAGCAGTACCTGGCGGGCGATGCCGGCGTGGACCTTGGCCACCTCACGGGATTCGCCTTCCAGGTCGCCCAGGATCAGCGGGCTGAACCCGGCCTGGCGCGCCTTGACGGCGGCGGCCTCAAGGGACTGCTGGGGCCGGGCGATCAATTGGAAGTGGCTGCGGGCCAGGGCCGGATCACCGGGTTTGACGGTTTCCGACTCGGGGCTTTGCAGCCAGTGGCGCACGGCAGCCGGCACCTCAATGGCGTAGCGCTTGAGGATGGCCAGGGCTTCGGCCGAGGTGCTGGGGTCGGCCACCGTCGGGCCGGAGGCGATGACCGTGGCCAGGTCCCCCGGTACGTCGGAGATCGCGTAGGTGTACACGCTGGCCGGCCAGCAGGCCTTGGCCAGGCGTCCGCCCTTGATCGCCGACAGGTGCTTGCGCACGCAATTCATCTCGCCGATGGTGGCGCCCGACTTGAGCAGCGCCTTGTTGATCGACTGCTTGTCGGCCAGGCTGATGCCGGCGGCGGGCAGGGCCAGCAAGGCCGAGCCACCGCCTGACAGGAGGAAGATCACCCGGTCCTGTTCCGACAGGTTGCTGACCAGCTCCAGGACCCGCTTGGCCACGGCCAGGCCGGCGGCGTCGGGGACCGGGTGGGCGGCTTCGACCACTTCGATTTTCTGGCACGGCGCGCCATGGCCATAGCGGGTCACCACCAGCCCGGACACTTCGCCCTGCCAGCAGCGTTCAACCACCTGGGCCATGGCGGCTGCGGCCTTGCCGGCGCCAATAACGATCACCCGGCCGCTGCGATCGCGGGGCAAGTGGGCTTCGAGCACGTGTTGCGGATGGGCGGCGTCGATGGCTGTGGCGAACAGCTCGCGCAGGAATTGTTGCGGATCGACCGACATGGCGGGCTCCCGGTGTTCTTGTTATGGGGGGCTTGAAACTGCCTGCGGGCGCAGGCGGTGCCGAGGGGCGGCTGATGCACCCTCCGGCGGCCTGCGCCTACAGCCGAGGCTTAGTGCTTGTCGCGGATTGAGAAGTTGGCCATGTGCTCCAGGCCCTTGATCAGCGCCGAGTGGTCCCAGTTGCTGCCACCGATGGCGGCGCACGTGCTGAACACTTGCTGGGCGTTGGCCGTGTTCGGCAGGTTGATGCCCAGCTCGCGCGCGCCGGCCAGGGCCAGGTTGAGGTCCTTCTGGTGCAGGTTGATACGGAACCCCGGGTCGAAGGTGCCCTTGATCATGCGCTCGCCATGGACCTCGAGGATCTTCGATGAGGCGAAGCCACCCATCAGCGCTTCACGCACCTTGGCCGGGTCGGCGCCGTTTTTTGCGGCGAACAGCAGGGCCTCGGCCACCGCCTGGATGTTCAGGGCGACGATGATCTGGTTGGCCACCTTGGCGGTCTGCCCGTCGCCGTTGCCACCGACCAGGGTGATGTTCTTGCCCATGCTCTGGAACAGCGGCAGGGCGCGTTCGAACGCCTGGCCGTCACCGCCGACCATGATGCTCAGGGTCCCGGCCTTGGCGCCGACTTCACCACCGGACACCGGGGCATCCAGGTACTGCGCGCCTTTTTCGTTGATCTGGGCGGCGAAAGCCTTGGTCGCGGTGGGCGAGATCGAGCTCATGTCGATCACGATCTTGCCTTTGCCGACACCGGCGGCGATCCCGTCGGCACGCAGCAGCACGTCTTCGACCTGCGGGGTGTCGGGGACCATGATGATAATGAACTCGGCTTCCTGGGCCACTTCCCTGGGGTTGGCCAGGGCGACCGCGCCCGCGGCGATCAGGTCGGCCGGTGCCTGGCCGTGATGCTCGGACAGGAACAGGTTGTGACCGGCCTTTTGCAGGTTCGAGGCCATTGGGTGGCCCATGATGCCGGTGCCGATAAATCCGATTTTAGCCATGAAGAAATCCTCGTGTGGGGGCCGCTCGATAAGGGCCGGGGTAGGGCTGCCGGGTCAGATCGCGTTGTGGCTCTTGAGCCAGCCGAGACCGGCCTGGGTGGTGGTCAGCGGTTTGTATTCGCAGCCGACCCAGCCCTGATAACCGATGCGCTCCAGGTGTTCGAACAGGAAGCGGTAGTTGATTTCGCCGGTGCCCGGCTCGTTGCGCCCGGGGTTGTCGGCGAGCTGGATATGGTTGATGGCCGGCAGGTGGTTTTCCAGGGTCCGGGCCAGGTCACCCTCCATGATTTGCATGTGGTAGATGTCGTATTGCAGGAACAGGTTGGCGCTGCCGACCTGCTCGCGAATGGCCAGGGCCTGGCGCGTGTTGTTCAGGTAGAAGCCCGGGATGTCACGGGTGTTGATGGCTTCCATCACCAGTTTGATGCCCACCGCCTGCAGTTTGTCGGCGGCGTACCTGAGGTTGGCGACCAGGGTTTTTTCCAGGGTGGCGTCATCGATGCCGTGTGGCCGAATGCCGGCCAGGCAGTTGATCTGGGTGTTGCCCAGGACCTGGGCGTAGGCGATGGCCAGGTCGACCCCGCCGCGGAACTCCTCGACCCGATCCGGCAGGCAGGCGATGCCCCGTTCACCCTTGGCCCAGTCTCCGGCCGGCAGGTTGAACAGCACTTGGGTCAGGCTGTTGGCATCCAGCTGGGCCTTGATTTCGGCGGAGCTGAACTCGTAGGGGAACAGGTATTCGACCCCGCTGAATCCCGCCTCGGCAGCGGCCTTGAAGCGGGCAAGGAAATCCTGTTCGGTGAACAGCATGGACAGGTTGGCGGCAAAACGCGGCATGGTGATCTCCGGTAAAAATGAAGCGCTGCGGCAGTGGCTGCCTGAAGGTGCGCCCGCTTTCGCGGTTGGTCGCAGCCTTCGGCAGCGGCTACAGGGCGGGTCAGTCGAGCATGGAAATGGCGGTGGGCGCGTCGTTGCCCACCAGGGCCAGGTCTTCGAACTCGTTGACGGCGTTGATCTCGGTGCCCATGGAAATATTGGTCACGCGTTCGAGAATGATCTCGACGATCACCGGCACCTTGAATTCCTCGATCAACTCCTGGGCCTTGCGCAGGGCCGGCTGGATCTGGCCCGGCTCGAATACGCGCAGGGCCTTGCAACCCAGGCCTTCGGCGACGGCGACGTGGTCGACGCCATAACCGTTGAGCTCTGGTGCATTGAGGTTGTCGAAGGACAGCTGCACGCAGTAGTCCATCTCGAAACCGCGCTGCGCCTGGCGGATCAGCCCCAGGTAGGAGTTGTTCACCACCACGTGGATGTACGGCAGCTTGAACTGCGCGCCCACTGCCAGCTCTTCGATCATGAACTGGAAGTCATAGTCGCCGGACAGCGCCACCACCTTGCGGCTCGGATCGGCCTTGACCACCCCGAGTGCGGCGGGGATGGTCCAGCCCAGCGGGCCGGCCTGGCCGCAGTTGATCCAGTGCCGTGGTTTGTAGACGTGGAGGAACTGCGCCCCGGCGATCTGCGACAGGCCGATGGTGCTGACGTAGCAGGTGTCCTTGCCGAACACCTGGTTCATCTCTTCGTACACCCGTTGCGGCTTGACCGGCACGTTGTCGAAGTGGGTCTTGCGCTGCAGGCTGGCCTTGCGCTGCTGGCAGTCCCGGAGCCACGCACTGCGGTCCTTGAGTTTGCCGGCGGCGTGCCATTCACGGGCCACTTCGAGGAACACGGTCAGGGCGAAGCCGGCGTCGGAGACAATCCCCAGGTCCGGGTTGAACACCCGGCCGATCTGGGTCGGCTCAATGTCGACATGGATGAACTTGCGACCTTCGGTGTACACCTCCACCGAGCCAGTGTGGCGGTTGGCCCAGCGGTTGCCGATGCCCAGCACCACGTCCGACTTGAGCAGGGTGGCGTTGCCATAGCGGTGCGATGTCTGCAGGCCGACCATGCCCACCATCAGCGGGTGATCGTCAGGAATGGTGCCCCAGCCCATCAGGGTCGGGATCACTGGAATCCCGGTCAGCTCGGCGAATTCCACCAGCAGCTCGCTGGCATCGGCATTGATGATGCCGCCCCCGGCTACCAGCAATGGACGTTCGGCCTGATCCAGCAGGGCCAGGGCTTTTTCCACCTGGATCCGGGTCGCGGTGGGCTTGGCCAGGGGCAGGGGCTGGTAGGCGTCGATGTCGAATTCGATCTCGGCCATCTGCACGTCGAACGGCAGGTCGATCAGCACCGGGCCTGGGCGGCCGGAGCGCATTTCATAGAAGGCTTTCTGGAAGGCGTAGGGCACCTGGCCCGGCTCCAGCACGGTGGTCGCCCACTTGGTCACCGGCTTGACGATGCTGGTGATGTCGACGGCCTGGAAATCTTCCTTGTGCATGCGGGCCCGTGGCGCCTGGCCGGTGATGCACAGGATCGGGATCGAGTCGGCCGAGGCGCTGTAGAGGCCAGTGACCATGTCGGTGCCGGCCGGGCCGGAGGTGCCGATGCACACGCCGATGTTGCCGGCCTTGGTGCGGGTGTAGCCCTCGGCCATGTGCGAGGCGCCCTCGACGTGGCGAGCGAGCACGTGATCGATGCCGCCGACCTTCTGCAGGGCGGAGTACAGCGGGTTGATGGCGGCCCCGGGGATGCCAAAAGCGGTGTCGACCCCTTCACGGCGCATCACCAGAACGGCGGCTTCGATTGCTCTCATTTTGCTCATGGTTTTGTGCCTCTTACGTTTTGTAATTGTATACAAGTGGCTTTGCGCAAAGTGTATTCACGGCGGACGGCGCAGGTCAATCCATTTTCTCAAGCGGCTGTGGCTTTCGTCGGAAGCCTTTAAATCAGCGGTTTTTTGTCGCAGGCAGCGTTTTTCGATAATTATTGTATACAAAATAGATTGTAATTGTGTTCTATTTATCCCATTCGGCTTCGTACAACGAATAGCCCGACAGCTTTCCCATAACAAAATAAGGACGGCACCCATGAGCGCTTTAACCTTGAAAGTCGCAGTCAACCTGGCCAGCCAGGCCATCGCAGCGGGGCGTGCAATAGGCGCCGCGCCGCTGACCATCGCGGTGCTGGATGCCGGTGGGCACCTGGTGACGTTGCAACGGGAGGATGGGGCCAGCCTGCTGCGCCCGCAGATCGCCATTGGCAAGGCCTGGGGCGCGGTGGCCCTGGGCAAGGGCTCGCGTCTGCTGGCGCTGGACGCGCAGCAGCGCCCGGCCTTTATCGCCGCGCTGAACAGCCTGGGGCAGGGCAGTGTGGTGCCGGCACCGGGTGGGGTGCTGATCCGTGATCGGGAGGGCAGGGTGCTGGGGGCCATCGGCATCAGCGGCGACACGTCCGACCTCGACGAGCAGTGCGCCATCACCGCCATCGAAGCCCTGGACCTGACGGCGGACGCCGGTGTAAGCGCCTGACCCCAAAACCCGTAGCCGCTGCCGAGCCCACGAGGCTGCGCTGGCCCAATAGGGCGCCGTGGAGTGTCAGACGGAAGGATGTTGTCTAGCAGGCCCAGCGCAGCCTGGCGGCAGCGGCTGCAGCGGTTGGGGTATCAGGTCGACGCAGGCTGGTCGGGTTCGCAGCCTTTGAGCACCAGGCGGATGATGGTTTGCGCGGCGGCTTCGTAATCGGACTCGTCGAGCTTGGCCTTGCCGGTGACGACCGAGATCTGCCAGTCGAAGTCGGCGTAGGTCTGGGTCGCGGCCCAGATGCTGAACATCAGGTGGTTGGGGTCGATGGCGGCGATCTGGCCACGGTCGATCCAGGTCTGGATGCAGTCGATGTTGTGCCGGGCCTGGGCGTTGAGCTGCTCGGTTTGCTCGGCGCTCAGGTGCGGCGCGCCGTGCATGATTTCGCTGGCGAAGACTTTGGAAGCGAACGGCAGGTCGCGGGAGATGCGGATCTTGGAGCGGATATAACCGCTGAGCACTTCGCTGGGCACACCCTCGGCATTGAACGGGGTCGAGGCCTGGAGAATCGGCTCGATGATGCTTTCCAACACCTCGCGATAGAGGTTTTCCTTGGACTTGAAGTAGTAGTAGACGTTGGGTTTGGGCAACCCGGCCTTGGCCGCGATATCGCTGGTTTTGGTCGCGGCGAAGCCCTTGTCGGCAAATTCTTCGCTGGCAGCACGCAGGATCAATTCTTTATTGCGCTCGCGGATGGTGCTCATAAATCCGGTGATTCCTTGCCTGGGGCGGCGGTTGCGCATGGTAGCACCGGCTTTGCGCGGGGCTCAAGAATGCCTCCCGGAGTGCTTCGCCGCGCGGTATGCTGCGCGCCTTGATCACCGAATGGGACTTTGATTCATGGCAGGAAGCAGTTTGTTGGTGCTGATCGACGATATCGCGGCAGTGCTCGACGATGTGGCGTTGATGACCAAAATGGCGGCCAAGAAAACCGCCGGTGTACTCGGCGATGACCTGGCGCTCAATGCCCAGCAGGTTTCCGGGGTTCGTGCCGAGCGTGAAGTGCCGGTGGTCTGGGCCGTGGCCAAGGGGTCGTTCCGCAACAAACTGATCCTGGTCCCGGCGGCGCTGGCCATCAGCGCGTTCGCCCCCTGGCTGGTGACCCCGCTGCTGATGCTCGGTGGCGCCTACCTGTGTTTCGAGGGCTTTGAAAAGCTTGCCCACACCTTCCTGCACAGCAAGGCTGACGATCAGGCCGGGCATGAGCAGTTGCTGGAGGCGGTGGCCAACCCCGAAGTCGACCTGGTGGCCTTCGAGAAGGACAAGATCAAGGGCGCGGTGCGCACCGATTTCATCCTGTCGGCGGAAATCATCGCCATCACCCTGGGCACCGTGGCCGATGCGCCGCTGATGCAGCAGGTGGTGGTGCTCTCGGGGATCGCGATTGTCATGACCGTGGGCGTTTATGGCCTGGTGGCGGGCATCGTCAAACTCGACGACCTGGGGCTGTGGCTGACCCAGAAGCCTGGGCAATTGGCGAAGAGTGTCGGCGGGGTAATCCTGCGCGCCGCACCGTACATGATGAAAAGCCTGTCGGTGATCGGCACGGCGGCAATGTTTATGGTCGGCGGTGGGATCCTCACCCACGGCGTACCGGCGGCGCACCACCTGATCGAGGGGCTAACCGGGCAAACCGCCGCCGTGATCGGCGGCTTCTCGGTGATCATGCCGACCCTGCTCAACGCAGTGGCCGGGATCATCGCCGGCGCCGTGGTGCTGGTGGGCGTGACCCTGTTCAGCAAGCTGTGGAAAGCAGTCAGGGCCTGAGCCCGGGCGCTGCCCCAGCCATGAAAAAAGGCCATTCGGAGTTCCCGAATGGCCTTTTTTTGTAGCGCAGGAAGGGGGTTATTCGGCGATCTGCAACTTGCGCGACTCGGTGTAGACGTAGCGCACCTTCTCGTATTCGAACGGCGAGTTCAGCTGGCCGTAGCGGAAGCTGGTCTGGTAGCGCTTGTCGACGCCGCGCAGGACCCAGACCTCCGGATGGTTGCTGCTGACTTCCGAAACGTTGAGGAAGTTGATTGCCGATTCCGCGGTGAAGTCCACCGCGAGACCGGCGGTGTCACGCAGGTTCGACGGACCGAAGATCGGCAGCACAAAATAGGCGCCCCCCGGAACCCCGTAGAACCCCAGGGTCTGGCCGAAGTCTTCGCTCTGGCGCGGCAGGCCCATGGCGGTTGCCGGGTCCCACAGGCCGGCGATGCCGATGGTGGTGTTGAGCAACAGGCGCCCGGTGGTCTCCATGGAGCGGTGACCCTTGAGCTGCAGCAGGCTGTTCATCAGGTTGGGCACATCGCCCAGGTTGTTGAAGAAGTTGCTGACGCCAGTGCGCAGGAAGCTGGGGGTGACGTAGCGGTAGCCGTCGACCACCGGCAGGAACACCCATTGATCGAAGCGGTAGTTGAAGTGGTAGACCCGACGGTTCCACGACTCCAGCGGGTCGTACACGTTCAGCGCGTTGAGGGTTGAGCGCTCGAATTCGCGCTGGTCCAGCCCGGCATTGAACTTGAGTTTTTTCAACGGCTCGGTGAAGCCGTCCGAGTCAACCACGGTCGGCGCGTTGGCCTTGCTGTTGTCGGCTTGGGCATAGCCTGCGCAGAGCAACGCAGCGATTAGCAGGAGATGTTTAGCCACGGAAGAACTCCAGCATGGCGTCGCTGTTGACGCGGTAGTTGAGATTGCCGCAATGGCCGCCATGGGGGTAGACGGTCAGGCGGTCGCCGAAGGTGGTGCGCAGGAAACCCAGGTCGCCAGGGCCGAGAATCACGTCGTCGGCGTTATGCATCACGGCGATTTTCGGGCTGTCGTGCAGGTAATCCTTGAGTGCATACAGGCTGACCTGGTCGATCAGTTGCAGCAGGCTGCCGCCGTCGGTGCGTGCGCGCCACATGGGGATCACTTGTTCGGTCAGGTAGCAGTCGAAGTCGCACTGCAGGGCCCGCTTGAGGAATGGCGTCAGGCTGGTGCCTTCGCTGATCGGGTATTTGGGCGGGGTGATCAGGCCGCGGCGGTTGATCAGGTCCGAGGTAAAGGCGATATCAGCCGCCGAGAACCGGAACGAGGTGCCAATCAGCATCGCCATCTGTTCGTTGGTCAGGTGCTGTTTGGACTGCTGGAAGTCGTAGAGCAGCGCATCGTTGAGGTCGATGTAGCCTTTTTGCTGGAAGTAGCGGGTCAGTTTGTTCAACACCAGTTCATAGAAGGTGGTGCTGTTGTTGATGCCTTTGACTTCGGTCTGCACCAGTTTGTCGAGGTTGCTGATCGAGGTGTACAGGTTGACCGGAGGATTGAGCAGCAGGACTTTCTTGAAGTTGAAGCTGCGCCGGGTTTCATCCAGCTTGCTGACGAAGGCCGCATCCAGGGCGCCCAGGCTGTAACCGGTGAGGTAGTACTCGGTGATCGGCAGCTTGGGGTTTTGCGCGCGTACCGCCTGCATCACCCGGTACATATCCTCGGCATCTTCCTGGGTGACCCCGGGGGTGGCGAAGCGCGAGGCGGCGCTGATGAAGTCGAAGCTGGTGGGCGACGACAGCTGCACCACGTGATAGCCGGCCTTGTAGTAGAGCTTTTTCAGGTATTCGTTGAGGCTGCTGTCATAACGCGCGCCGGTGCCGGCGATAAGGAAGATCAGCGGGGCGGCGTGATCCTGCTCGGCGATGCGGTAGGTCAGCTTCTTCACCGCCCAGAAGTTGTCCGGGAGGATGAACTCGCGCTCGGGGCGCAAGGTCAGGCTGCGGTCGGACTGATTGATATCGTCGTTGGACGGCAGCTCCGGGCGCAGTTCCGGCGGGGTGGTGGCAATGGTCGCTTCGAACGGATTGGTCAAAGGATAGCCATAGCTGGCAGCGTCGATATCGACTGCCAGTGCGGACGCACTCAAGATAAGGCCGCCAAACAGGGCAGCGAAGCGCAAGGAACGGAGCATGACTGAATCCCTTAGAGGAAGGTGCCGGGAGAGGTTCGCAGGCTATGACCACCGGGGTACTGCCGAAGTGCCATGGTTCGGCACAAATATCGGTCAAGACAGGCGGGATCGGGGGTAATAGTAGCCGGACGATACACTTTGCCGCTAATTGCTCACAGTTATATGTGTAACAGGCTTGCTTACCGCTCTCGGGCGATTATGCTGGGCGCCGTTTTCGCTTATCGGAGTGCCTCATGTCCCGTCTTCCCGTGGTTGTGCTGCTTATTGTCCTGCCCCTGTGGCTGGCCGCCAGTTATGGCCTGCGCTACGGCTTTATGGAAGATGCTCGGTGGGTGGGCGTCTGCGTCGATGAGGCGAGCCGCTGGGAGTGCCAGGCACGTTCCACCCTGGGCCTGTGGATTCACTTCAAGGTCATGGGCTGGGCGGCCCTGGTCTCGGCGCTGCTGGCGTTTGTGCTGCCGGGTCGTGGTGGCTGGGGCCTGGCGGTGGTGGCGCTGCTGTTCGGTTTGCCGGCGCTGGCGCTGTACAACACCACCCTGGCGGTGTTTGCCGTGGTGATCGCGGCCTTGCGCCTGGTCAGGGCGCCGCGCCAATCGGCCTGAGCAAACGGGGCTCGATAAAAAAGGGATGACCGCGGTCATCCCTTTTTTGTGCCCGTGAGGCCTGAATCGGGATCAGGCCTTGCGTGCCCGCAGGCTGCGCCACATGGCGGCCACCAGCAGCAGGCTGACCAGGGCCCAGGTCCAGGCTTGCTGGTTTTGCAGGCCTTCGCGATACAGCTGCGGGGCAATCCCGGCGCCGACGATAAAGGTCAGCAGGGCGATCTCGCGGCGTGGCACCCGTACCGGACGGCACAGGTAGACCAGGGCCGGCAGCACCAGGGCCGCACTCGGGAAGCTGCGATAGCGCGGGTCGAACACCAGCTCCAGCATCATCACCGCGGCGGCGAAACCTGAGGCTGTCAGCAGCCAGCCGGCACGTCGCTCCAGGATGTCGAAAGCCTGTTCACGCCAACCGCTCCTGGCGCTCAGGGTCAGGGCCGCGTGGGCCAGCACCAGCAGGTTCAGGCCCAGCAGCAGCGCCGCCCAGAACCACTCGCCGGCAAACCGACTGGTGACCCGCGCCAACTCGCCCCAGGCGCCGATGGAGCAGGCGGCGAGGGCGCCCAGCAACGGCAGCAGCAGCGCCGCGCGGGTGCTGCGGACACGGCCGCCGAGCAGCAGGGTCACCAGGAAGATCGCCCCGCCCACGCCCAGCCACTCCGGCCAGTAAGGCAGGTTGGAGACCGGGCCGGCGAGCACGCCCTTGTCCTGGCGGTCGGCGTCGAACAGGCCCCAGTAACCGCCGACGGCGCCTTCGCTGGCGCGCTTCCAGGGTTGGTCGAAAGCTTCGATCAGGTTGTAGTGCCAGCCATTGTGCTCGGCCAGGGCGACAAACCCGCGAATGAACTTGGCTTCATTGACCCGGCTCGGCAGGGCGGTTTCACGCTGGCGGCCTTCGCTGGGCCAGCCGGTCTCGCCGATCATCACGTCCTTGGGCGCGAAGCGGTTGCCGAATACCTGGCGCACCTCGGCGACGTGGTTCAGCGCGGCGTCGATATTGGACGGGTCGTCTTCCCAGTACGGCAGCAAGTGGATGGTCAGGAAGTCCACCGCCGGGGCGATTTCCGGGTGCTTGAGCCAGAACTCCCAGACATCGGCATAGGTCACCGGCTGTTTGACGTTGGCCTTGACCTTGTGGATCAGCTTGGCCAGTTGCGGGCCGGTGACTTCCTTGCGCAGCAGGGCTTCGTTGCCGACGATCACCGAACTCACTACATCCGGGTTGGCGTTGGCCGAGGCGATCAGCAGGTCGACTTCTTTTTCGGTGTCCACCGGGTTGCTGTTGACCCAGGCGCCGATCATCAGCTTCAGGCCGTGCTTGCGCGCCAGGTCCGGCAGGGCTTCAAGGCCGGTCATGGAATAGGTGCGGATGCACTCGAAGCGGGTGGCCAGCAGCGCCAGGTCGGCGTCCATGCGCTCCGGGCGCAGTTTGAACGGCTGGTCGAACGGTGACTGGTCTTTATCGAAAGGGGTGTAGGAGGCGCATTGCAGCTTGTGGCTGGCGCTGGCGACGTCCGGCAGCAGCACCGGCTGGCCAAGGCCGTACCAGAAGCCGCAGATCGCAAACAGGCCAAGCAGGCAGGCAAATAAATAGGGCAGGACAGGGAAGCGGGCTATCGCGGGCATGGTCAGGCCGTCTGGGAGCAAAGCCGGGCATCTTACCTGCATTTGCCGCTGGCTTGGGGCGCCGCATGATTTTGACATGCAAAGTTCGAGCGGGATCGGCACCCGCCCTGGAGGCGGCAGAATTGCTGGCTATCTGATGTCGTTGCTGGCTGCCTTGAGGTCGCAGACAGAGCAGGTTGCAGATGGCCGCAGGTTGATGATCGAAACATCAGTACTCCGCTGATGTTCGAACGGGTTTTGTGGTGGGCGTGAAGGGGGCGCTGTGCACCAGAACAATAGGTTGACGCGACTCGGCATCCGTCGGGCGCAGCACTTTCGGGGAAGTAACGATGAAGATGCGACGACTCTTAGGCGCAGGTGCCGCTCTGGTACTTGCGATCAGCTCCACCCTGGCCAGCGCCGACAGCAAAACCCTGAGCATCGGCTATGTCGACGGTTGGTCGGACAGCGTGGCGACCACCCATGTAGCGGCTGAAGTGATCAAGCAGAAGCTCGGTTATGACGTCAAATTGCAAGCCGTCGCGACCGGGATCATGTGGCAGGGCGTCGCCACCGGCAAACTCGATGCCATGCTGTCAGCCTGGCTGCCAGTGACCCATGGCGAATACTGGACGAAGAACAAGGACAAGGTGGTCGACTACGGCCCCAACTTCAAGGACGCGAAAATCGGCCTGATCGTGCCGGAGTATGTGAAAGCCAAGTCCATCGCCGACCTCAAGGACGACACCAGCTTCAAGAACAAGATTGTCGGCATCGATGCCGGATCGGGTGTGATGCTCAAGACCGACCAGGCGATCAAGGATTACGGCCTCGATTACAAACTGCAGGCCAGTTCGGGGGCGGCGATGATTGCCGAACTGACCCGCGCCGAAGATAAAAAAGAATCGATTGCCGTCACCGGCTGGGTGCCGCACTGGATGTTCGCCAAGTGGAAACTGCGCTTCCTCGACGACCCGAAAGGCGTGTATGGCGCGGCTGAAACCGTCAACAGCATCGGCAGCAAGGGCCTGGAGAAGAAGGCGCCGGAAGTTGCGGCCTTCCTGAAAAAGTTCCAATGGGCCTCGAAAGACGAAATCGGCGAAGTCATGTTGGCCATTCAGGACGGTGCCAAGCCTGATGTGGCCGCGAAAGAGTGGGTGGCCAAACACCCGGAGCGCGTCGCGGAGTGGACTGCTAAATAATCGACGAGGCGTCTAGATTAGGCTTCTCAAGGCTGCTCGGTGTTCGCACCGGGCGGCCTTTGTTTTTTCTTGGGGATAAATTGGCGTCATGACTAATGTCGTTCTAATACTAAGGTCGTCTGGAACCTGCTCCATAGCCGCATAGAGTGGAATGCGTTCCAACTAAAATCTGTGCTGCGAGGATAAAAACAATGAACGACAGCATTTACCTCTCGATTCAAAACAGCCCGCGTTTCAAGGAGCTGGTCAGCAAGAGAGAGCGGTTCGCCTGGATTCTTTCGGCGATCATGCTTGGGCTTTACTCGGGCTTCATTCTATTGATCGCCTATGGACCTCAGATCCTTGGCGCCAAACTCAGTCCAACGTCATCCATCACCTGGGGCATTCCCATCGGTGTCGGGCTGATTCTTTCGGCCTTTGTCCTGACGGCTATCTACGTACGACGCGCCAACGGCGAATTCGACGACCTGAACAATGCGATTCTCAAGGAGGCTCAGCAATGATCCGGCGTCTATTGGCATTACTGGGCGTCGCGGCCTTTGCTCCAAGTGTCTGGGCGGCTGAAGCCCTGACTGGCGAAGTGCATAAACAACCACTCAACGTTTCCGCGATCATCATGTTTGTGGTGTTTGTCGGTGCAACCTTGTGCATCACCTACTGGGCCTCCAAGCGCAACAAGTCGGCGGCCGACTACTATGCGGCAGGCGGCAAGATCACCGGTTTCCAGAACGGCCTGGCCATCGCCGGCGACTACATGTCGGCGGCGTCCTTCCTGGGTATTTCCGCGCTGGTGTTCACCTCCGGTTATGACGGCCTGATCTACTCGATCGGCTTCCTGGTGGGCTGGCCGATCATTCTGTTCCTGATCGCCGAGCGCCTGCGCAACCTGGGCAAATACACCTTTGCCGACGTGGCGTCCTACCGCCTCGGGCAAACCCAGATCCGCTCCCTGTCGGCCTGTGGCTCGCTGGTGGTGGTGGCGTTCTACCTGATCGCGCAGATGGTAGGTGCCGGCAAGCTGATCCAGCTGCTGTTCGGCCTCGACTACCACGTGGCGGTGATCCTGGTGGGGATCCTGATGTGCCTGTACGTGCTGTTCGGCGGCATGCTGGCGACCACCTGGGTACAGATCATCAAGGCCGTGCTGCTGCTGTCTGGTGCCTCCTTCATGGCACTGATGGTGATGAAGCACGTCAACTTCGACTTCAACGCGCTGTTTGCCGAGGCGATCAAGGTTCACCCCAAAGGTGAAGCGATCATGAGCCCGGGCGGCCTGGTGAAGGACCCGATCTCGGCCTTCTCCCTCGGCCTGGCACTGATGTTCGGTACTGCTGGCCTGCCACACATCCTGATGCGCTTCTTCACCGTGAGTGACGCGAAAGAAGCCCGTAAAAGCGTGCTGTATGCCACTGGTTTCATCGGTTACTTCTACATCCTGACCTTTATCATCGGCTTCGGCGCGATCCTGCTGGTCAGCACCAACCCGGCCTTCAAGGATGCTGCTGGCGCGCTGTTGGGCGGCAACAACATGGCGGCGGTGCACCTGGCCAATGCCGTAGGCGGCAGTGTGTTCCTGGGCTTCATCTCGGCGGTGGCCTTCGCCACCATTCTGGCGGTGGTTGCCGGCTTGACCCTGGCAGGCGCTTCGGCGGTGTCTCACGACCTGTATGCCAGCGTGATCAAGAAGGGCAAGGCCAACGAGAAGGATGAAATCCGCGTCTCGAAGATCACCACCGTCGCGCTGGGTGTGCTGGCGATCGGCCTTGGCATCCTGTTCGAAAGCCAGAACATCGCGTTCATGGTCGGCCTGGCGTTCTCCATTGCCGCCAGCTGCAACTTCCCGGTACTGCTGCTCTCGATGTACTGGAAGAAGCTCACCACCCGTGGCGCCATGATCGGCGGCTGGCTGGGGCTGGTCAGTGCGGTTGGCCTGATGATCCTGGGCCCAACCATCTGGGTGCAGATCCTGCATCACGAGAAGGCGATCTTCCCGTACGAGTACCCGGCACTGTTCTCGATGATCATTGCCTTCGTCGGGATCTGGTTCTTCTCCATCACTGACAAGTCGGCTGCTGCGGAAAATGAGCGGGCGCTGTTCTTCCCGCAATTCGTCCGCTCGCAAACCGGCCTTGGCGCCAGTGGGGCGGTGTCGCACTAAGGTAGCAAGAGGTATCGGCTTCTATATATAAGCGGCGTTACCTGACAAATGCCCCGGTCGAGAGACTGGGGCATTTTTTTGCCTGGGGGGAGGGCTGGGGTGGGGCGCAGATCGGACGCAGCCTGTGGTAGTGGCTACAGAGGCTGGAGCGCTGTCGGTCTGCCGTAGCCGCTGCAGCAGGCTGCGCTAATGTTCTCGAGCCTTGTCCCGGACACAAAAACGGCCTCTAAAGAGGCCGTAATCGCTGCTGCTAAGACGTTATCGCAAGGCAGATCTTATTTGCGGTCTTCCAGCTTGGTGATATCACGCGACTCGTAACCGGTGTACAGCTGGCGCGGACGGCCGATCTTGTACGGGCTGGAGAGCATTTCTTTCCAGTGGGAGATCCAGCCGACAGTCCGCGCCAGGGCGAAGATCACGGTGAACATGCTGGTTGGAATGCCGATCGCCTTGAGGATGATCCCCGAGTAGAAGTCGACGTTCGGGTACAGCGAGCGTTCGATGAAGTACGGGTCGGTCAGGGCGATCTCTTCCAGGCGCATGGCCAGTTCGAGTTGCGGATCGTTGTTGATCCCCAGTTCCTTGAGCACTTCGTCGCAGGTCTGTTTCATCACGGTGGCGCGCGGGTCGCGGTTTTTGTAAACCCGGTGACCGAAGCCCATCAGCTTGAACGGATCGTTCTTGTCCTTGGCCTTGGCGATGAATTTGTCGATGTTCGAGACATCGCCGATTTCATCGAGCATGGTCAGCACGGCTTCGTTGGCGCCGCCGTGGGCAGGGCCCCAGAGTGCGGCGATACCGGCAGCGATACAGGCGAACGGGTTGGCACCCGAAGAGCCGGCCAGGCGCACGGTGGACGTCGAGGCGTTCTGTTCGTGGTCGGCGTGGAGGATGAAGATCCGGTCCATTGCCTTGGCCAGTACCGGGCTGATCGGTTTGATCTCGCACGGGGTGTTGAACATCATGTGCAGGAAGTTTTCCGCGTACGTCAGGTCGTTGCGCGGGTACATCATGGGCTGGCCCATGGAGTACTTGTAAACCATCGCTGCCAGGGTCGGCATCTTGGCGACCAGGCGGATCGCGGAGATTTCGCGATGCTGCGGGTTATTGATGTCCAGGGAGTCGTGGTAGAACGCCGAGAGGGCGCCGACTACGCCGCACATGACGGCCATCGGGTGAGCATCGCGACGGAAGCCGTTGAAGAAGGTCTTCAACTGCTCGTGGACCATGGTGTGGTTTTTCACGGTGCTGACGAACTGGGCCTTCTGTTCCGCTGTTGGCAGTTCGCCATTAAGCAGCAGGTAGCAGGTTTCCAGATAGTCCGACTTTTCAGCTAACTGCTCGATCGGATAGCCACGGTGCAACAGAATGCCGTTGTCGCCGTCGATGTAGGTGATTTTCGACTCGCAGGAAGCGGTCGACATGAAGCCAGGGTCAAAGGTGAAGCGGCCCGTGGCCGTCAGGCCCCGAACATCAATAACATCGGGACCAACGGTGCCGGTTAAAATGGGCAGCTCGACGGGGGCTGCGCCCTCGATGATCAACTGCGCTTTTTTGTCAGCCATGTGGCCTCCTATTTATGCTTGAAATCATCAGACAGACCCCCCACGCAGGGCCCGCACCACTATAGTGAGATAAATCTGAATGTCAATTTGCCTAAAGTCTTGCCCCAGAAGGCTTTAACCGTACTTTTTCGTCGAAATTCCCTGCCATTTACGCCTTTTATACTCGTAACGCAATGCGCTATTAGGGGAAGGCGTTTGCGTTGTCATTAGTAGCCTAACTGTCTATACTCGGCCACCGACCGCCATGGGCTTTTGGGCCTGTTTTGATGGGGGTCGCACTCCCTGGGTGGTGGTTACCTGACCAGTGCACTCCCCAACAACTTTGCCCTGATTGTTAGGGGCTCTTCAGTGTGAAAAAAAGCCGTGAATAGCCAACGACCTGTAAACCTAGACCTAAGGACCATCAAACTCCCCATTACTGGCGTTACGTCATTTCTCCACCGTGTTTCCGGCATCATCCTCTTCCTGGGCCTTGGCATCATGCTTTATGCATTGGGCAAATCCCTGGGTTCCGAGGAAGGTTTCGCCGAGGTGAAGGCATGCTTGACCAGCCCGCTGGCCAAATTCGTTGCGTGGGGCCTGCTGTCCGCCTTGCTGTATCACTTGGTGGCCGGTGTACGCCATCTGATCATGGACATGGGCATCGGTGAGACGCTGGAAGGCGGCAAGCTGGGCTCGAAAATCGTTATCGCCGTATCCGTGGTGATCATCGTTCTGGCGGGAGTTTGGATATGGTAACTAACGTCACGAACCTGTCGCGTTCGGGCCTCTATGACTGGATGGCGCAACGCGTTTCTGCAGTCGTTCTCGCGGCTTATTTCATTTTCCTGATTGGATACCTCGTTGCGAACCCGGGCATGGGCTACGCCCAGTGGCACGCGCTGTTCGCAAACAACGGGATGCGCATCTTCAGTCTGTTGGCTCTGGTTGCTCTGGGCGCTCACGCCTGGGTCGGCATGTGGACCATTTCGACCGACTACCTGACGCCGATGGCGCTGGGCAAGTCCGCGACTGCAGTACGTTTCCTTTTCCAGGCAGTATGCGGCGTTGCAATGTTCGCTTACTTCGTCTGGGGTGTGCAGATTCTCTGGGGTATCTGATTCATGTCTAACATTCCAACTATTTCCTTCGACGCCATCATCATTGGTGGCGGCGGTGCCGGCATGCGTGCCGCATTGCAGCTGGCCCAGGGCGGCCACAAGACTGCGGTGATCACCAAGGTGTTCCCGACTCGTTCGCACACGGTGTCTGCCCAGGGCGGCATCACTTGCGCCATCGCTTCGGCCGACCCGAACGATGACTGGCGCTGGCACATGTACGATACCGTCAAGGGGTCCGACTACATCGGTGACCAGGACGCTATCGAATACATGTGTCAGGAAGGCCCGGCTGCGGTCTTCGAACTGGACCACATGGGTCTGCCGTTCTCCCGTACCGAACAGGGCCGCATCTACCAGCGTCCGTTCGGCGGTCAGTCCAAGGACTACGGCAAGGGCGGCCAGGCTGCACGTACGTGCGCCGCTTCCGACCGTACCGGTCACGCTCTGCTGCACACCCTTTATCAGGGCAACCTGAAAGCCGGCACTACCTTCCTCAACGAATGGTATGCCGTTGACCTGGTGAAGAACCAGGACGGCGCTTTCGTCGGTGTGATCGCCATCTGCATCGAAACCGGCGAAACCACCTACATCCGTGCCAAGGCCACCGTGCTGGCTACCGGCGGTGCCGGTCGTATCTACGCCTCCACCACCAACGCCCTGATCAACACCGGTGACGGCGTGGGCATGGCTCTGCGCGCTGGCGTGCCGGTACAAGACATCGAAATGTGGCAGTTCCACCCGACCGGTATCGCCGGCGCTGGTGTACTGGTTACCGAAGGCTGCCGCGGTGAAGGCGGTTACCTGATCAACAAGCACGGCGAGCGTTTCATGGAGCGTTATGCTCCGAACGCCAAGGACCTTGCAGGTCGTGACGTTGTGGCACGTTCGATGGTTAAAGAGATCATCGCCGGCAACGGCTGTGGCCCGAATGGCGACCACGTGATGCTCAAGCTCGACCACCTGGGCGAGGAAGTGCTGCACAGCCGCCTGCCAGGTATCTGCGAGCTGTCCAAGACCTTCGCTCACGTTGACCCGGTAGTTGCTCCGGTGCCTGTGGTTCCAACCTGCCACTATATGATGGGCGGCGTAGCCACCAACATTCATGGTCAGGCGATCACTCAGGACGCCGAAGGCGTGGACACCATCATCCCTGGCCTGTTTGCGGTCGGCGAAGTGGCGTGCGTATCGGTTCACGGCGCCAACCGCCTGGGCGGCAACTCGCTGCTCGACCTGGTGGTATTCGGTCGCGCTGCCGGCCTGCACCTGGAAAAAGCCCTGACTGACGGTATCGAGTACCGTGATGCCAGCGACACCGACATTGATGTAGCTCTGAACCGCCTGGCCCAGCTCAACGAGCGCACCACCGGTGAAGATGTCGCTACCCTGCGTCGCGAGCTGCAGAACTGCATGCAGAACTACTTCGGTGTATTCCGTACCGGCGAATACATGCAGAAGGGCATCACCCAGTTGGCTGACCTGCGCGAGCGTATCGCCAACGTCAAGATCAACGACAAGTCTCAGGCCTTCAACACCGCACGTATCGAGGCACTGGAACTGCAGAACCTGCTGGAAGTGGCTGAAGCTACTGCCATCGCTGCAGAAGTGCGTAAAGAGTCCCGCGGTGCTCACGCCCGTGAAGACTTCGAAGATCGCGACGACGAAAACTGGCTGTGCCACACCCTGTTCTTCCCGGGTGAGAAACGCGTTGCCAAGCGTGCCGTGAATTTCTCGCCGAAGACTGTTCCGACTTTTGAACCTAAGATTCGGACTTATTAAGGGTGGCTGCCATGTTGAAAGTCAGTGTTTATCGCTACAACCCTGATCAGGACGCTGCGCCGTTCATGCAGGAATTCTCGGTCGATACCGGTGGTAAAGATCTGATGGTGCTGGATGTACTGGCCCTGATCAAAGAGCAGGACGAAGGTTTCTCCTATCGTCGCTCTTGCCGTGAAGGCGTTTGCGGTTCGGATGGCATGAACATCAACGGCAAAAACGGCCTGGCGTGCGTTACGCCGCTGTCCGCTGTCGTAAAAGGTAACAAGCTGGTCATTCGTCCGCTGCCAGGTTTGCCGGTTATCCGTGACCTGGTCGTCGATATGAGCATCTTCTACAAGCAATACGAGAAGGTTAAGCCATTCCTGCAGAACGATACGCCGGCTCCGGCCATCGAACGTCTGCAGTCCCCGGAAGAGCGCGAAAAGCTCGATGGTCTGTACGAGTGCATCCTGTGCGCTTGCTGCTCGACTTCCTGCCCGTCCTTCTGGTGGAACCCGGACAAGTTCCTGGGTCCAGCTGCTCTGCTGCAAGCCTACCGCTTCCTGGCAGACAGCCGCGATACCAAGACTTCCGAGCGACTGGCTTCGCTGGATGACCCATTCAGCGTATTCCGCTGCCGTGGGATCATGAACTGCGTCAACGTTTGTCCGAAGGGCCTGAACCCGACTAAGGCCATCGGTCACATTCGTAACATGCTGCTGCAAAGCGGCGTTTGATTCAGCTGCTGTACCCGTAGACCGCTGTACCGTAGATGCTGCGGCGCAGGCTTCAACCGGCGCCGTAGTTTTAACCTGAGTAGCAGCTCACAAAGCTGCCGCTCTATATTTTGAAGAAATGAGACAAGCAGGGGCATCCGGGCTGGTACCCGGACTATCAGCGTGATCCTAAGTGGCTTGTTTTGGTCGCTGCACTCGGACTTCTGCAAGTTTGCTCGGTGTCTTCGCCGGTGGTGTTCCCCTAACCGAGGGTGACCAAGCATGCAAGAAAGCGTGATGCAGCGCATGTGGAACAGCGCCTACCTATCCGGTAGTAACGCTGCCTATGTGGAAGAGCTCTACGAGCTCTACCTGCACGACCCTAACGCTGTGCCAGAAGAGTGGCGCACTTACTTTCAGAAGTTGCCTACCGAAGGCAGCACTGCCATCGATGTTTCGCACTCGACAATCCGCGATCATTTCGTCTTGCTGGCAAAGAACCAGCGCCGCGCTCAACCGGTATCCGCCGGTAGCGTGAGCAGTGAGCACGAGAAGAAGCAAGTTGAAGTGCTGCGACTGATCCAGGCCTACCGTATGCGGGGCCACCAAGCAGCCCAGCTTGACCCGCTGGGGCTGTGGCAGCGTCCTGCACCTGCAGACCTGTCGATCAATCATTACGGCTTGACCAATGCCGATCTTGATACGACCTTCCGTGCCGGCGACCTGTTCATCGGCAAAGAGGAAGCGAGCCTACGCGAAATTCACGAAGCGTTGCAGCAGACATATTGCCGCACCATCGGCGCTGAATTTACCCATATCGTCGATACCGAGCAGCGCCACTGGTTCCAGCAGCGTCTGGAAAGCGTGCGTGGTCGCCCAACGTACTCCGCCGATATCAAGGGTCACCTGCTTGAGCGCGTAACCGCAGCTGAAGGCCTGGAAAAATACCTGGGTACCAAATACCCGGGTACCAAGCGTTTCGGCCTGGAAGGCGGCGAGAGCCTGATTCCGTTGCTCGACGAGCTGATCCAGCGTTCCGGTTCCTACGGCACCAAGGAAATCGTCATCGGCATGGCCCACCGTGGTCGCCTGAACGTGTTGGTCAACACCTTCGGCAAGAACCCGCGTGAGCTGTTCGACGAGTTCGAAGGCAAGAAGAAGGTCGAGCTGGGTTCCGGTGACGTCAAATACCACCAGGGCTTCTCGTCCAACGTCATGACGGCCGGCGGTGAAGTTCACCTGGCCATGGCGTTCAACCCGTCCCACCTGGAAATCGTTTCCCCGGTGGTCGAAGGTTCGGTGCGTGCTCGTCAGGATCGTCGTAACGACGCCAATGGCGACAAGGTCCTGCCGATTTCCATCCACGGTGATGCTGCATTCGCAGGTCAGGGCGTGGTCATGGAAACCTTCCAGATGTCGCAGACCCGCGGCTTCAAGACTGGCGGCACGATCCACCTGGTGATCAACAACCAGGTTGGCTTCACCATCAGCAACCCGCTGGACTCGCGTTCCACCGAGTACGCTACCGACGTTGCGAAAATGATCCAGGCGCCGATCCTCCATGTGAATGGTGATGATCCGGAAGCCGTATTGTTCGTGACCCAGTTGGCCATCGATTACCGCATGCAGTACAAGCGCGACGTCGTGATCGACCTGGTCTGCTACCGTCGCCGCGGTCACAACGAAGCGGATGAGCCGAGCGGCACCCAGCCGCTGATGTACCAGCAAATCGCCAAGCAGCGCACGACCCGTGAGCTGTACGCCGAACGCCTGATCCAGGCCGGTGTGGTGGATGATGCGCGTGTTCAGGCGAAGATCGATGAATACCGCAACGCGCTGGACAACGGCCTGCATGTTGTAAAAAGCCTGGTCAAAGAGCCGAACAAAGAGCTGTTCGTCGACTGGCGTCCATACCTGGGCCACGCCTGGACTGCACGTCACGACACAACGTTCGATCTCAAGACCCTGCAAGAGCTGTCTGCCAAGCTGCTGGAAATTCCGGAAGGCTTCGTGGTTCAGCGCCAGGTTGCGAAGATCTACGAAGACCGTCAGAAAATGCAAGCCGGCGGCCTGCCGATCAACTGGGGTTATGCCGAAACCATGGCGTACGCGACCCTGGCGTTCGAAGGTCACCCGATTCGCATGACCGGCCAGGACATCGGCCGCGGTACGTTCTCGCACCGCCATGCGGTCTTGCACAACCAGAAAGACGCGGGCACCTACATCCCGTTGCAGCATCTGTACGAAGGCCAGCCACGTTTCGACCTGTACGATTCGTTCCTGTCCGAAGAAGCTGTATTGGCGTTCGAGTATGGTTACTCGACCACCACGCCAAATGCCCTGGTTATCTGGGAAGCCCAGTTCGGCGACTTCGCCAACGGTGCCCAGGTGGTTATCGACCAGTTCATCACCAGTGGCGAGCACAAGTGGGGCCGTCTCTGCGGTCTGACCATGCTGCTGCCGCACGGTTATGAAGGGCAGGGGCCGGAGCACTCCTCGGCTCGTCTGGAGCGTTACCTGCAGCTGTGCGCCGAGCACAACATTCAGGTGTGCGTACCGACGACCCCGGCTCAGATCTATCACCTGCTGCGTCGCCAGGTCATTCGCCCACTGCGCAAGCCGTTGGTAGTCCTGACTCCGAAGTCGCTGTTGCGTCATAAATTGGCCATCTCGACCCTGGAAGATCTGGCGGAAGGTTCGTTCCAGACCGTTATTCCGGAAATCGATGCCCAGGACCCGAAAAAGGTCGGTCGCATCGTACTGGCGAGCGGCAAGGTCTATTACGACCTGCTGGAAAAACGCCGTGCCGAAGGTCGTGACGACATCGCTATCGTGCGTCTTGAGCAGCTGTACCCATTCCCTGAGGACGACTTGATTGAAGTCCTGGCTCCTTATTCCAACCTCAAACACATCGTTTGGTGTCAGGAAGAGCCGATGAACCAGGGTGCCTGGTACTGCAGCCAGCATCACATGCGTCGCATCATCAGCGGTCACAACAAGTCGCTCGTACTCGAGTACGCGGGCCGTGACGCTTCTGCTGCACCTGCTTGTGGTTATGCATCGATGCACGCTGAGCAGCAGGCAAAACTGCTGCAAGATGCCTTTACTGTTTAACGCCTTCGCGCTGACTGAAACCGAATTTTAAGGAACCACAGATAATGGCTATCGAGATCAAAGCCCCCACTTTCCCGGAATCGGTTGCCGATGGCACCGTTGCCACCTGGCACAAACAACCGGGCGATGCTGTCAAGCGTGACGACCTGATCGTCGATATCGAAACTGACAAAGTCGTACTGGAAGTGTTGGCCACTGCTGACGGCGTGCTGGGCGCTATCGTCAAGAACGAAGGCGACACCGTTCTGTCCGACGAAGTCCTGGGCTCCATCGTGGAAGGTGGCGCTGCCGCCGCCGCTCCGGCCGCTGCTGCACCTGCTGCCGCACAGGCCGCTGCTCCTGCCGCTGCTGGCGAAGACGATCCTGTTGCTGCTCCAGCCGCGCGCAAGCTGGCTGAAGAAAACGGCATCAACATCACCTCCGTTGCCGGCACTGGCAAAGGCGGTCGTGTGACCAAGGAAGACGTGGTAGCTGCTGTTGCCGCCAAGAAAGCCGCTCCGGCTGCCGCGCCTGCCAAGGCTGCTGCTCCTGCTGCCGCTGCCCCGGTATTCGCTGCCGGCGATCGCGTCGAGAAGCGCGTACCTATGACCCGTCTGCGGGCCAAGGTTGCCGAGCGTCTGGTTGAAGCTCAATCGAACATGGCGATGCTGACCACTTTCAACGAAGTCGACATGACCGAAGTCATGGCCCTGCGTTCGAAGTACAAGGACCTGTTCGAGAAGTCCCACAACGGCGTACGCCTGGGCTTCATGTCGTTCTTCGTGAAAGCGGCTACCGAAGCGCTGAAGCGTTTCCCGGCAGTCAACGCCTCGATCGATGGCGCGGACATCGTTTACCACGGTTACGCCGACGTCGGTGTTGCCGTGTCCAGCGACCGTGGCCTGGTAGTGCCGGTTCTGCGTAACGCCGAACTGATGAGCCTGGCTGAAATCGAAGGCGGCATCGCCACCTTCGGCAAGAAAGCCCGCGACGGCAAGCTGTCGATGGAAGAGATGACTGGCGGTACCTTCACTATCACCAACGGTGGTACTTTCGGTTCCATGATGTCGACCCCGATCGTCAACCCGCCGCAAGCGGCCATCCTGGGCATGCACAACATTCTGCAGCGTCCTATGGCGATCAACGGTCAGGTCGTTATCCGTCCGATGATGTACCTGGCTCTGTCCTACGATCACCGCCTGATCGATGGTAAAGAAGCTGTGACTTTCCTGGTTACCATCAAAAACCTGCTGGAAGACCCGGCTCGTTTGCTGCTGGATATCTAAAAAGCAGCGGCAAGCTGCAAGTGGCAAGCCTCAAGCTCAAGAGCGGCAGGGCTTCGAACTTGCAGCTTGCGGCTTGTAGCTTGTTGCTAAAAGGGAACCTTTTATGACACAGAAATTTGACGTTGTAGTTATTGGTGCGGGCCCTGGTGGCTACGTAGCCGCGATCAAGGCTGCACAACTGGGCCTGAGCACTGCCTGCATCGAGAAGTACACCGACAAAGAAGGCAAGCTGGCCCTCGGCGGTACTTGCTTGAACGTTGGTTGCATTCCTTCCAAGGCGCTGCTGGACAGTTCCTGGAAATTCCACGAAGCCCAAGACGGTTTCGCGATCCACGGTATCAATCACGCTGGCGTGACCATGGACGTACCGGCGATGGTCGGCCGCAAGGCCAACATCGTCAAAGGCCTGACTTCCGGCGTTGCCACCCTGTTCAAAGCCAATGGCGTGACCTCTATCCAGGGTCACGGCAAGTTGCTGGCTGGCAAGAAAGTCGAAGTGACCAAGCCTGACGGTTCGGTTGAAGTGATCGAAGCCGAGAACGTAATCCTGGCTCCAGGTTCGCGTCCAATCGACATTCCACCGGCTCCAGTCGATCAGAACGTGATCGTAGACTCCACCGGCGCTCTGGAATTCCAAGCGGTACCAAAACGTCTGGGCGTGATCGGCGCTGGCGTCATCGGCCTGGAACTGGGTTCGGTATGGTCGCGCCTGGGTGCCCAGGTGACCGTTCTGGAAGCCCTGGACACCTTCCTGATGGCTGCAGACGCTGCCGTTTCCAAGGAAGCGCTGAAAACCCTGACCAAACAAGGTCTGGACATCAAGCTGGGTGCTCGCGTTACCGGTTCCAAGGTCAATGGCGAAGAAGTCGTAGTGACTTACACCGACGCCAATGGCGAGCAGACCATTACTTTCGACAAGCTGATCGTAGCCGTTGGTCGCCGTCCGGTGACCACCGATCTGCTGGCTGCTGATTGCGGCGTGACCCTCGACGAGCGCGGTTTCGTGCACGTTGATGATCACTGCGCCACCACCGTACCGGGCGTTTACGCCATCGGTGACGTGGTTCGCGGCATGATGCTGGCTCACAAGGCCTCGGAAGAGGGCATCATGGTTGTCGAGCGCATCAAGGGCCACAAGGCTCAGATGAACTATGACCTGATCCCTTCGGTTATTTATACTCACCCGGAAATCGCGTGGGTCGGTAAAACCGAGCAGGCCTTGAAAGCTGAAGGCGTTGAAGTTAACGTCGGCACCTTCCCGTTTGCAGCCAGTGGCCGTGCCATGGCGGCCAACGACACCGGCGGTTTTGTCAAAGTGATCGCCGATGCCAAGACTGATCGCGTATTGGGCGTCCATGTGATTGGCCCAAGCGCTGCGGAACTGGTTCAGCAAGGTGCAATCGGCATGGAATTCGGCACCAGTGCCGAAGACCTGGGCATGATGGTTTTCTCCCATCCGACCCTGTCCGAAGCCCTGCACGAAGCAGCACTGGCAGTGAATGGCGGCGCCATCCACATCGCCAACCGCAAAAAGCGTTAAGACAATAAGAAACCACGGCGGATTGCCCGTCGTGAGCCTTGCGAGCAAGACTCACCGCGGAACATCCGCTGGACTCGACCTCATGGGATCGCTTCAGCGCTGTACCAGAGCCACGGCTCCGGGTTCAGGGCTGGAGATGTCCGGTGAGTAGCGGTCACAGGTGGCGCGGCACTTATCAACAGTGCAGCGCCGAATGCGCAGTACCTAACGAAGACGGTAAAAAGCATGAATCTTCACGAGTATCAGGGTAAGCAGCTGTTCGCTGAGTACGGCCTGCCAGTATCCAAAGGCTACGCGGTAGACACCCCCGAAGCAGCAGCAGAAGCTTGCGACAAGATCGGCGGCACCGAGTGGGTTGTCAAAGCCCAGGTTCACGCAGGCGGTCGCGGTAAAGCGGGCGGCGTTAAGCTGGTTCGCAGCAAAGAAGACGCTAAAGCATTCGCTCAGCAGTGGTTGGGCAAGCGTCTGGTGACTTACCAGACTGACGCCAATGGTCAGCCTGTCACCAAGATCCTGGTTGAATCGTGCACTGATATCGCTAAAGAGCTGTACCTGGGCGCTGTCGTTGACCGTTCGAGCCGTCGCATCGTGTTCATGGCTTCCACCGAAGGTGGCGTGGACATCGAGAAAATCGCTCACGATACCCCTGAGAAAATCCTCAAGGCCACTATCGATCCACTGGTTGGCGCTCAGCCATTCCAGGGTCGCGAGCTGGCATTCCAGCTGGGCCTGGAAGGCAAGCAAGTCACTCAGTTCGCCAAGATTTTCGTAGGCCTGGCCAAGCTGTTCCAGGACCACGATCTGGCTCTGCTGGAAGTGAACCCGCTGGTGATCAAGGCTGACGGCGATCTGCATTGCCTCGATGCCAAGATCAACATCGACGCCAACGCCATGTACCGTCAGCCTAAGCTGAAGACTTTCCACGATCCGTCGCAAGACGATCCGCGCGAAGCGCACGCTGCCAAGTTCGAACTGAACTACGTAGCCCTGGAAGGTAACATCGGTTGCATGGTCAACGGTGCTGGCCTGGCCATGGGTACCATGGACATCGTCAACCTGCATGGCGGCAAACCAGCCAACTTCCTCGACGTAGGTGGTGGCGCTACCAAGGAACGCGTTACCGAAGCGTTCAAGATCATCCTGTCCGACACCAACGTCGCTGCAGTATTGGTCAACATCTTCGGCGGCATCGTTCGTTGCGACATGATTGCCGAAGGCATCATCGGTGCAGTGAAAGAAGTCGGCGTGAAAATCCCGGTTGTTGTTCGCCTTGAAGGTAACAACGCTGAACTGGGCGCTAAAGTACTGGCAGAAAGCGGCTTGAACATTATCGCTGCTACCAGCCTGACCGACGCTGCTCAACAAGTTGTCAAAGCTGCGGAGGGCAAATAATGAGCGTCCTGATCAATAAAGACACCAAAGTTATCTGCCAGGGTATTACCGGTTCGCAAGGTAGTTTCCACACCCAGCAAGCTCTGGAATACGGCACCAAGATGGTTGGTGGTGTAACTCCTGGTAAAGGCGGCACCGAACACCTGGGTCTGCCAGTGTTCAACACCGTGAAAGACGCTGTAGCTGCCACTGGCGCCACCGCCAGCGTGATCTACGTTCCAGCTCCTTTCTGCAAGGACTCCATCCTGGAAGCAGCATTCGGCGGCATCAAGCTGATCGTTTGCATCACCGAAGGCATTCCTACCCTGGACATGCTGGACGCTAAAGTTAAGTGCGACGAGCTGGGCGTAGTCCTGATCGGCCCTAACTGCCCAGGCGTGATCACTCCAGGCGAATGCAAGATCGGCATCATGCCAGGTCACATTCACTTGCCAGGCAAGGTCGGTATCGTTTCCCGTTCCGGCACCCTGACCTACGAAGCTGTGAAGCAGACCACTGACGCCGGTTTCGGTCAGTCGACTTGCGTCGGCATCGGCGGTGACCCGATCCCAGGCTCGAACTTCATCGACATCCTGAAGCTGTTCCAGGAAGACCCGAAGACCGAAGCGATCGTCATGATCGGCGAGATCGGCGGTTCGGCTGAAGAAGAAGCTGCTGCCTACATCAAGGCCAACGTGACCAAGCCGGTTGTTTCCTACATCGCTGGTGTGACTGCCCCTGCGGGCAAGCGCATGGGCCATGCTGGCGCAATCATCTCCGGCGGCAAGGGCACTGCAGACGAGAAGTTTGCTGCCCTGGAAGACGCAGGCGTGAAAACCGTGCGTTCGCTGGCAGACATCGGCAAGGCGCTGTCCGAGCTGACCGGTTGGGCTATCAAGTAAGCCTCGCGCTTAGCTGAAACCCCAATACGACAAAAGCCACCTTCGGGTGGCTTTTGTTGTTTTAGGGGCAGCTACACGCGGCAAGTTTGTAGCTGCAAGCTTGAAGCCCAAGGTTGTTGCTTGCCGCTTATGGCTGCTTTTCTTTCAAAAACGCGACACGAGAATGTCGCTTATCAGATAGTTCGCCCTCTAACGGTGCGCTTGTCTTGTGAAATCTGTAATCTAGCCGCCTCTTTTTGCGTCTGCGTCCCATAAGGATGCTGCGCGCTAAACGGGTCAGTCTTATACGGACTGACAGCATTTCCCTCACCCATAAGGGAAATCCCTCTCTAAATTCCGATTCAGTAGTGTGGTATTTCCTTAATGAAAGTGTTGAAAGGCCAGGACATTCTGGCACTTGGATTTATGACGTTCGCCCTGTTCGTCGGGGCTGGCAACATCATCTTCCCGCCTATCGTCGGTTTGCAGTCCGGGCCTCATGTCTGGATGGCGGCGCTGGGTTTCCTGATTACGGCAGTCGGTCTGCCGGTGGTCACAGTCGTAGCCCTGGCCAAGGTCGGCGGTGCGATGGATACGCTGAGCAGCCCGATCGGCAAGATCGCCGGTGGCCTGCTGGCGGCATCGGCTTATCTGGCGGTAGGGCCGTTGTTCGCGACGCCGCGGACCGCCACCGTGTCCTTTGAAGTGGGCCTGGCGCCATTGACGGGTGAAAGCCCGCTGGCGCTGTTCCTTTACAGTTCGGTGTATTTCCTCCTGGTGTTTTTCGTCTCCCTGTACCCAGGTCGCTTGCTGGATACCGTTGGGCGCTTCCTGGCACCGTTGAAAATCATCGCCCTGGCGGTACTGGGTATCGCTGCATTCGCCTTGCCTGCCGGTGATATCGGGGTTGCTACCCCGGAGTACGTCGCCGCGCCGTTCTCCCAAGGCTTCGTCAATGGCTACCTGACCATGGATACCCTGGGTGCACTGGTGTTCGGCATCGTTATCGTCAACGCCATCCGTTCTCGCGGTATCGAGTCGCCACGCCTGATCACCCGCTACGCAATCATCGCCGGCCTGATCGCCGGGGTGGGGCTGGCATTGGTGTACATCAGCCTGTTCCGCCTGGGTGCGGGCAGCCATGAAGTGGCGGCGGGTGCCAGCAACGGCGCCGCGGTATTGCACGCTTATGTGCAGCACACCTTCGGCTCCCTGGGCAGCGGCTTCCTTGCGGTGCTGATCTCCCTGGCGTGCCTGGTGACTGCGGTCGGCCTGACCTGCGCCTGCGCCGAGTACTTCAGCCGGATCCTGCCGCTCTCCTACAAGACCCTGGTGGTGATCCTCGCGCTGTTCTCGCTGGTGGTGTCCAACCTGGGCCTGACCAAGCTGATTGCGTTCTCGATCCCGGTGCTGACCGCGATCTACCCGCCGTGCATCGTTCTGGTGGCCCTGAGCTTCTGCAAGGACTTCTGGTATGAGGAGCGGCGCATTGTCGGACCGGTGATGCTGGTGGCGTTTGTGGTGGGCGTGATTGACGCGCTCAAGGGCACGCCGTGGGCGCACAAGATTCCGCCGGCATTGTCCGATATGCCGCTGAGCGCGCAAGGCCTGGCCTGGCTGGTGCCTGCATTCAGCGTTCTGGTGTTCGCCTTCTTGTGCGATCGCCTGCTGGGTAAGCGCAGCGACGCCCTGGCCTGAGCCCCCCTTGATGGCCGGGTTGCCACGAGCGACCCCGGCGCAGGAATGAACATGCCCCGCATCCATCGATGCGGGGCATTTTTTATGGGCGGTGCAGGGTGTCTTTTTCTCAGGTGCAGCGTCGAAGCAGTTCGGGTCTGTTCTTACCTTCTGCCAACGCTCTTGTAGGGAAATGCATGTCGTTTGTTCAAGCCAACCTGATCCATATTCTTGCGGCCCTGTGGTTTGCCATCTGCTGGGGCGGCTACACCCGCTACGCCACCTGGAAGGGGCGCGATACGGCGTGCCTGGCCAGCGTGCTGCATTTGTACCGCGAAGACTGGATGCGGCGGATGCTGCTGCGTGACAACCGCATCGCCGACGCCAGCGTGATCGGCAACCTTGAGCGCAACGCCTCGTTCTTCGCTTCCAGCACCCTGATTATCCTGGCGGGCATCCTCACTGTGCTGGGCGCGTCTGAACGTGCAGTGTCGCTGCTGGCGGACATTCCCATGGTCCAGCAGGCGTCCCAGGGTATGTCGGAGATCAAGCTGCTGTGCCTGGCGCTGGTGTTTGTCTATGCCTTCTTCACTTTCAGTTGGTGCATGCGCCAATACAACTTTGCCGCGATCCTGGTGGGCTCGGCACCGATGATCGGTGAGCGGCATGTCTCCGAGCAGGAGCGCAAGGCATTCGCCTCGCGGGCCGCACGGGTGATCTCCATGGCCGCCAACCAGTTCAACTTCGGCCTGCGCTCCTATTACTTCGGCATGACCATGCTGGCCTGGTTCGTCAGCCCCTGGCTGTTCATGCTGATGAGTGCCGGGGTGGTGTTTGTGCTCTATCGGCGTGAGTTCCATTCCGATGTGCTCGACGTTATGGTCTATACCCCGACCGAGGCGCCGCTTGCGGAGTCCGCCAAGGACGCAGGCTGACGCGGGTTTTCATATTCAGCTAAACAGGATGTTGCCGATGACGCAGTCGAGTGCCTTCAAGCTGCTGCTTTTATGTGTGCTGGTGTTGCCGGGATGCCGAGTTCAGACCTTGTACCTCAATGGTGAAGGTTCCGCCGTGGTGGTGGACGCCCTGACGGCTGAGCCCATCGCCCAGGCGCAGGTGAACTTTTGCGGGGTCAGGCGGGTGACGGGTGATGACGGTGCTTTTCATGTCGCCGAGAAAACCGATTGGGAGGTGGTGAACTTCCTGGCAGGGCGCTCGCCACTGGATAGCAAGCGGCCGTGCTTCGTGAGCATCGTGGCCCCGGGTTACCAGGCCAGGCATTGGGAAGGGCCTTTCGACAGGCGTTATGAATTTCCTGTGCGCCTGCTCCCGGCGGGCAGCCACTTAACTTATAAGGTTGCCGAGCATTCCACGGTGGATGTTCCGTTACAGGTCGAACCCCAGGCCGATGAGGTATTTGTTCCGCGATAGGCCTGGTCGCCATTAGTTGGCGGGGAGGGTGACTGAATCGTTTTACTGGTGTTATCGATCGGCATTAGTCGTCGCTGTATCAACTTGCAATGAAGCAATCTTTGCAGTGGCGCCACTGGATAACTTGACCCATAAAAAAACCCGCACTAAGCGGGTTTTTTTGTTGCTCTAAAACCGTATTAGTTGGTTTTAGGTGCAGCTTCCGGAGCGGCTTCTTGAGCAGCAGCCTTATTCGATTCAGCCTGATCTTTGGCAGCTTCGGCGTTTTCTTTTGCCGCCTCGTTCACCTTATTCTGAGCTTCGTTCATTTTCTGTTGGGCTTGCTCAGCATGTTGGTTGGCATCTTGAGCTTTGTCCTCGGATTTTTTATCGCAGGCAGCGAGACCGAGGGAAGCGGTCAACATCAAGGCAATAGCTAAAGTCTTACGCATGGGGTGTTTCTCCTTAGTGAAGATATCTTCTGGCCTTTCGAACACAGCCCAACAGGTTAAGTTCCTTGAGACTCACAGATATATTAAGTGCTCAGCGCAGGGAACTTTTACAGCCCCCACCAATTGCCAAGTTTCGACATTAAAAGAGAGTTCAGCCCATGGCGCAAAACCCCATTTTTGAGCGTGCGACGCGATTTCTTTCGGCGTTGCGGCACTGCCAGGTCCTGGGGATGTGCGTGCACAGCGCCTCGACGGACGGCATTACCGTGACCCTGCCCTACAGCCCGCAGATTGTCGGCAATCCGCAAACCGGGGTGATTCACGGTGGCGCACTGACCTCATTGATGGACACCGCCTGCGGCATGGCCATCCTCTGTGTGCTGCCGGAGTTCGAGGTCTGCCCGACCCTCGACCTGCGCGTCGATTACATGCACCCCGCCGAGCCGCACAAGCCGGTGTATGGCTTCGCCCAGTGCTACCGGGTGACCCGTGACGTGATCTTCACCCGCGGCTTTGCCTATCAGGACGACCCCGAACAACCGGTGGCCCATGCCGTCGGCACTTTCATGCGCATGGGCAAGGGACTCAAGGGAACCCGGGGCTTCACCAGCGCGATCAAGGACGGTGCAGCATGAGCGACGACTTCAAGGAACAACTGCAAACCGCCCATGAGCAGGGCGACTATGCGTCGCTGCTGCACTTGATTCCCTACGCCAAACTGATCGGCATCGAGTGTTCGCGCCTGGGCGACGAATTGCTGTTTCGCCTGCCGGCCAACAAAGACAACATCGGCAACCCCTTGCTGCCGGCGATTCACGGCGGAGTGATTGCGGGCTTCATGGAGTTGGCCGCTGCCTTGCACCTGTTGGTTTTCACCGGCTCGCCCGGGGTGCCGAAGATTATCGACTTCTCCCTGGACTACCTGCGGGCCGGGCAATTTCGCGATACCTACGCCAAATGCCAAGTGTGCCGCCAAGGCCGACGGGTGGCCAACGTCGCGATTACCGCCTGGCAAAGCACCCAGGCAGAGCCCATCGCCACGGCGCGGGCACATTTCAAGATTGAAGAAAGCCCCAGCCCTTGAAATCCCGGCCACAGCCCCCAACTTTGATGACATCCCGCCGTTAGCCCCGTAGGCACGGCTTATGCCATCTGATTGGAGTTTGATGACCATGAGTGTGGAAACTCAAAAAGAAACCCTGGGCTTCCAGACCGAGGTGAAGCAACTGCTGCACCTCATGATCCATTCGCTGTATTCCAACAAGGAAATCTTCCTTCGCGAATTGATCTCGAACGCCTCTGACGCAGTCGACAAATTGCGCTTTGAAGCCCTGTCCAAGCCCGAGTTGCTGGAAGGTGGCTCGGAGCTGAAGATCCGTGTGAGTTTCGATAAAGACGCCAAGACCGTCACCCTCGAAGACAACGGCATCGGCATGAGCCGTGAAGACGCGATCACCCATCTGGGCACCATCGCTAAGTCCGGCACCGCAGACTTTATGAAGAACCTGTCGGGCGACCAGAAAAAAGATTCGCACCTGATCGGCCAATTCGGTGTGGGCTTCTACTCGGCCTTTATCGTCGCCGACAAAGTTGAAGTGTTCAGCCGTCGCGCGGGCCTAGACGCCAGCGAAGGCGTGCACTGGTCGTCCAAGGGTGAGGGCGAATTTGAAATCGCCACCCTCGACAAGGCCGACCGTGGTACCCGCATCGTGCTGCACCTGAAATCCGGTGAAGATGAATTCGCCGACGGTTACCGCCTGCGCAACATCATCAAGAAATACTCCGACCATATCGCGCTGCCGATCGAACTGCCGAAAGAACAGGCAGCCGCCGAAGGCGAAGACAAGCCTGCCCAGGAATGGGAAGTGGTCAACCGCGCCAGCGCCCTGTGGACCCGTCCTCGCACCGAGGTGAAGGACGAGGAATATCAGGAGTTCTACAAGCATATCGCCCACGACTACGAGAACCCGCTGAGCTGGAGCCACAACAAGGTCGAAGGCAAGCTGGAATACAGCTCGCTGCTCTACGTACCGGCACGTGCTCCGTTCGATCTGTACCAGCGTGAAGCGCCCAAAGGCCTGAAGCTGTACGTGCAGCGTGTGTTCGTCATGGACCAGGCGGAATCCTTCCTGCCGCTGTACCTGCGTTTCATCAAGGGCGTGGTCGACTCCAACGACCTGTCGCTGAACGTGTCGCGGGAAATCCTGCAGAAAGACCCGATCATCGACTCCATGAAGTCCGCACTGACCAAGCGCGTGCTGGACATGCTGGAAAAACTGGCGAAGAACGAGCCTGAGCAATACAAGGGCTTCTGGAAAAACTTCGGCCAGGTGATGAAAGAAGGCCCGGCTGAAGATTTCGCCAACAAGGAAAAAATCGCCGGCCTGCTGCGCTTCGCCTCCACCCAGGGTGAAGAAGGGGAGCAAGTGGTGTCCCTGGCCGAATACCTGGCTCGCGCCAAGGAAGGTCAGGACAAGATCTACTACCTGACCGGCGAGACCTACGCCCAGGTCAAAAACAGCCCGCACCTGGAAGTCTTCCGCAAGAAAGGCATCGAAGTGCTGCTGCTGACCGACCGCATCGACGAGTGGCTGATGAGCTACCTCAACGACTTCGACGGCAAGAGCTTTGTCGACGTGGCGCGTGGCGACCTGGACCTGGGCAACCTGGACTCCGAAGAAGAGAAGAAAGAAGCCGAAGAAGTGGCCAAGGCCAAAGAAGGCCTGGTTGAGCGTATCAAGACTGCGCTGGGCGATGCCGTCAGCGAAGTGCGGGTTTCCCACCGTCTGACCGATTCTCCGGCGATCCTGGCCATCGGTGAGCAGGACCTGGGCCTGCAGATGCGGCAGATCCTCGAAGCCAGCGGTCAGAAGGTTCCGGATTCCAAGCCGATCTTCGAATTCAACCCGGCTCACCCGCTGATCGAGAAACTCGACGGCGAGCAGAGCGAAGAGCGTTTTGGCGACTTGTCGCACATCCTCTTCGACCAGGCAGCCCTGGCTGCCGGCGACAGCCTGAAAGACCCGGCGGCCTATGTCCGTCGACTGAACAAGCTGTTGGTTGAACTGTCGGTTTAACTGCGTTGCAAGAAAAACCCGCTTCGGCGGGTTTTTTCATTCTCGTCCTCTCAGCTGGAGAACATGATTAATGAGCCAAGTCACTCTGCGTTCCGTGGTCTATCAGGTCGATGGCCAGTCTTATGAAAGCCGGCTGGCATTCGACGCCAGCCATAAGGGCGCGCGACCGGGCCTGTTGATGGCGCCGAACTGGATGGGCGTCAGCGCCGGTGCCGAGCAGATCGCCGAAGCGGTGGCCGCCAAGGGCTACGTGGTGCTGGTGGCTGACTTGTACGGGCAGGCAGTGCGGCCGAGCAACGGTGACGAAGCCGGCGCCGCGATGATGCCGCTGAAGAATGACCGCGCTCTGTTGCGCAAACGCATGCAGGCCGCCTTTGAAGCCTTGCAGAGCCAGGGCGAGGCGGCGGTGGACAGCTCCAGGCTGGCGACCTTTGGTTTCTGTTTTGGTGGCTGCTGCTCGCTGGAGCTGGCCCGCACCGGTGCGCCGCTGAAGGCCGCGGTTTCGTTCCACGGCACCCTGGATACGCCGAACCCGGCGGACGCCAACAACATCAAGGGTTCGGTGCTGGTGCTGCATGGCGCAGCCGATCCGCTGGTGCCGAAGGAGCAACTGCCGGCCTTCGAGGCGGAAATGGATGCCGCAGGCGTCGATTGGCAATTGCTCAGTTACGGTGGTGCGGTGCATTCCTTCACCGATCTGCATGCCAACGTGCCGGGCAAGATGATGTACGACGCCAAGACCGCCAGCCGCGCCTTCACCTCAATGCATAACCTGCTGGATGAAGTGTTCAAGGCCTGACGCCTGAGCGAGCGCCGGCAAGCCCTCGGTTTGCCGGCTTGGGCTTTTTTGCCCGGGGAGCGCCCTTGCATCCCGGGCTGGCGGTGAATGGAGCAGGATCAGCGCCTGCTCGGCGGCAATTCGATGCGCTCGCTTTCTCCCGGTACCTGTGGCCAGTCGCCGGCCGCCCAACGTTGGCGAGCTTCATCGATGCGTGCCGGGTCACTGGCAACGAAGTTCCAATTGATGCGCCTTGGCCCGTCCAGCGGCGCACCGCCCAGAATCACCCCATGGCAGTCACTCTGGGCGCAGAGCGTCGCGCTTTGCCCGGGTTCAAGCACGATCAGCGTGTGGGGTTGCACCGCTTCGCCATCCAGTTCGGCATCGCCATCCAGCACATACAGCGCGCGTTCCTGATGTTCGGCCGGGATCAGCAGGCTGGTTGCCGTTTGCAGCTGCACCTCGGCATACAGGGTCGGGGAGAGCACTGGCACCGGGGATTCCAGGCAAAAGCCGCTGCCGGCAATCATGCGGATCTTCACCCCCAGCACCTCGCTGACCGGCAGGCTGGCGGCCGGGTGATGGCTGTAATGCCCGGGGCCCTGCTCATGCTCCTTGGGCGAGGCCAGCCAGACTTGCAGCCCGTGCAGACGGAAGCCGCTCTGCTTCAAGGCGTCGGGCGTGCGTTCGACGTGGGCGATGGCGCTGCCGGCGGTCATCCAGCTGACGTCCCCCGGGTTGACGAGCTGGTCTGAGCCGAGGCTGTCCTTGTGCTGGATCTGGCCTTCGAACAGGTAGGTGAGGGTGGACAGGCCGATATGGGGGTGCTGGCGGATATTCATGCCGCTGCCGGCCGGGTAGGCGGTGCTCAGCATATGGTCGAAAAACACGAAAGGCCCGACGCTGCGGCATTGTGCCGAGGGCAGGGGGCGCAGGATGGGTTGGCCTTCGACGTCCTCGGCGCGGGGACGGATTACGATCGATGTGGGCATGGGGGCATTCCAGGCTGAGCGGGTCATGCCCGAAAGCATAACCCGCCGCTGAGGCCCGCGCCGCTACTGGCTGAAGGCGCCTTCGGAGAGGTGGGTCTCGATGCTGACCTCGGTCGTGGTCATCAATTTGTGCACGGGGCAGCGATCCGCCACCTGATGCAACTCGTCACGCTGGGCGTCGGTCAGCACGCCCTTGAGGGTCAGCTTGACGTGCAGCGCGTATTTGCCTTTTTGCTCCTGGCTGCTGTCGTGCTTGACCTCCACCGTGACCCCGGTCAGCGGGATGCCCTTCTTGTGGGCGTAGAGCTTCAGGGTCAGGGCTTTGCAGGCGCCCAGCGCCGCGTCGAAGTAGTCGTGCGGGTCAGGAGCCGAACCTTCGCCGCCCAGGGTCTTGGGCAGGTCGGTAAACAGTTGATGGTCATCGATCTGGATGCTGTGGCGAAAACCTTCGCTGGACTCGGTATTGACGGTAATGGTCATGGCAAACCTCAGGCAGTGATGAAACTAGGACAGGCTTCAAAGGTGCTGAAGTTATAGAGCATTGCGCTGCCGCTGCGTTCCCCTTTTTATGAACCGCAGCGCCTCGGGGCGGGTCTATCCTGCTCGGAACGACTGGAGATTGCCCCGTGCACTGGACTCACCTGACTGCCCTGCTGTTGCTGCTGCCCGCGGCCCTGACCCAGGCCCGGGACTACGCCTACAGCGATGCGCACCTGCATTACGTGGACTTTTTCCAGGAGTCGGCAGGCATGGATAAGCTGCTCCAGGCCATGGCCGACAATCGCATCGAGCATGTGATGATTTCCGGAATTCCGGTGGCCAAGAAATGGCATGAGGATGAACCCAAGCGCCCGCGTTACTACGCCGGCGATGACGCCGATGCCTACTGGTACAGCGCCACTGACGTGATTGTCGCGGCGGCGGTCAACAAGCTGACGCCCGAGCAGCGCCAGCACTTTCATCCGTTTCTTGCGGGTTTCAACCCCAATGATAAAAACTCCGCGGCCCACATCCAGCGCATGCTCGATCTCAACCCGGGCCTGTGGCAGGGCATCGGCGAGGTCTTCACCCGCCACGACGACCTGACCGCGCTGACCTCCGGCGACACGCCGCGGGCCAATAACGAAGCCATGACCCGCATCTATCACCTGGCGGCGGAAAACGATCTGCCGGTGATGCTCCATTCCAATATCACCTCCAAGCGCGAGCGCAACCCGCTGTATCTGGCGGAGGTCGAAGAGCCGCTGCGCAACCATCCCCACACGCGTTTTATCTGGGCCCATGCCGGCACCAGTGCGGAGATTCATCGGCACCAGGTGCAGCTGGATTTTCTGCTGCCGACCCTGGCGCGAATGCTCGAGGCCTACCCCAACCTGTACGTGGACCTGTCCTGGAGCGTGCTCACGCCTTATCTGCTGGATGACAAGGGCAAGCCCCGCCCTGAATGGCTGGCGCTGGTCCAGCGCTTTCCGCAGCGCTTCATGCTGGGGTCCGATGTGGTCGGGCGTTTCAACAAGTTGGGCCAGGAGTTGCGTAGTTTCGAGCCGTTTCTCGATGCCTTGCCGCCGGAGGTGGCGCACAAGGTGGCGCGGGACAACTTCCTGGCGATATTGCCCCGCACCGTGGCTCGCTGAGCGCCGCTGCTTGGGAAGAGGCGAGTGCGCCAGGCGCGCCTCAGACTGTCATCAGCCTGTCATGCCTGCGTCATAGGCTCGCGCCATCTCAATCAAGGAGCGCGATATGCACCTCACCCGTTTTAGCGCGTTGGCCGCGCTGATGATGCTCAGTGGCCTGGCCAGTGCCGAAGTCCGTGTCGAAGGCCCGGTGGAATATGGCGTGTTCAGCGGGCCCAAGGCCGAGTTGCAGTCGGGCGAGCGCGTGCTGCGTCGCAGCAACGAAAAAATCCAGCAGACCGAAGTGGTCCCGGCCAAGTTGGGCAGCAAGTTCGGCCTGCGTTATTCGCTGGTGGGCAAAGTGGCCGATGACGTGCCGCTGACCCTGCTTTACCTCACGCCAGGGATCCGCACCCCTGACGGCCTGCGCCATGACAAGTTCGAAGTCACCCAGAAGCTGGTGCCCGGAGCACCGCAGGATGTGATGGCCTACGAATTCACCGAAAGCCATGAAGTGATACCAGGCGAATGGCATTTTATGGTGTTCCAGGGCGATCGTTTGCTGGCGCAGCAGCGTTTTACCGTACGCTGAATCGATTGAGCCCTGGTATGGAAGTGCTAGGGCGTTTTGATATCACGTTTTTGTCTTACGCAAAATTTCCAAGGGCCGATACCTTCTAAAGCAGCCAGCTGCATGGCGGATGCAGCGCTCTTGGAAGGAACCAGAGGATGAGTATCAGAAGTCTCAATATCGCGCCGCGTGCAGGCCTTGGTTTTGGCTTGCTGGCGCTGATGGTGTTCGGCCTGGGGATGTTCGCCCTGATGCAGATGTCGAACATGCGCCAGCAATCCGATGAGGTTGACAACAACTGGCTTCCCAGCGTGATGGCGGTTGGCGAGATGAATCAGGATCTGCTGCGCCTGCGGGCCCTGACCATGCGCTTGCTGGTCAATCGCGATCCCCAGGCCCTGGCCCAGAACGAGGGCAAACTCAATGACATCAAGCGCGGCCTGAGCATCGCCCAGGACCGCTATGCCGCGCTGATCGTATTGCCCGCGGAGCGCGTGCTGTTTGATCGCTTCAAACAGATCGAGCGCCAATACCTTGAGCACCAGAGCCAGGTCATGGCGTTCTCTGGCCAGGGCCGGGTCGAGGACGCGGTGGCGGTGGTCAATGGCGAGATGAGCCAACTGGCCGACGACATGACCCTGACCCTGAACGAGCTGATGGCCTTGAACAAGCTGAACGCCAACCAGGCCACCGAACTGGCGCGGGCGGTATTCAGCAACTCCCGGGTGTGGGTGATCGGCATGATCCTGGTGACCGGGCTGGTGACCATCGCCCTGGCGCTGCTGCTGACCCGCAGTATCGTGCTGCCGCTCTCGCAATCGTTGAATGTGGCCGAGGTGGTGGCGGGCGGCGACCTTACCGGGGATATCACCATCAGCGGCAAGGACGAACCGGCGCGCCTGTTGCAGGCACTCAAAACCATGCAGCACAACCTGCGCGAGACCATCCGCCGGATTTCCGACTCTTCCAGCCAACTGGCGTCCGCCTCGGAAGAACTCAGTTGCGTGACCGAGGATGCGACCCGCGGCCTGCACCAGCAGAGCCTGGAAATCGAGCAGGCGGCGACGGCGGTCAACCAGATGACGGCAGCGGTGGAGGAGGTGGCAAGCAATGCGGTGGCCACGTCCGAGGCATCGCGAGAATCGGATCGGATTGCCCAGCACGGTCGCGAGCAGGTACATCAGACGGTGCTGTCGATCGAGGCCCTGGCCGAGGATGTGACCGCCAATGCTTCACAAGTGGAAGATCTGGCGCAGAAGGTCTACGGCATCAGCAAGGTGCTGGATGTGATTCGTTCGATCGCCGAGCAAACCAACCTGCTGGCGCTCAATGCGGCTATCGAGGCGGCGCGCGCTGGCGATGCCGGGCGCGGTTTCGCGGTGGTGGCTGATGAGGTGCGGGCCCTGGCCCATCGCACCCAGCAGTCGACCCAGGAAATCGAACAGATGATTGGCGGCATTCAGCAGGGCACCGACCAGGCTGTCAGTTCCATGCAGCACAGCAACACCCGTGCCCGCTCAACCCTGGAAGTGGCCAAGGCCGCTGGCACGGCGCTGGAGGAGATCGCCTCGGCGTTCACCCTGATCAATGAGCGCAATATCGTGATTGCTAGCGCATCGGAGGAGCAGGCGGCCGTGGCCCGGGAAGTGGACCGTAATCTGATGAACATCCGGGATCTGGCGTTGCAGACGTCGGCCGGCGCCAACCAGACCAGTGCCGCAAGCCAGGAGCTGTCGCGCCTGGCGGTGGACCTCAACAGCATGGTGGCGCGCTTCTCGGTGTAGGTCGCGGCCCAGGAAAGGGCATTGTCCCAGGCATAAAAAGCCCCGAACCAGTCGGGGCTTTTTCATGGAGCCAAGCTGCGAGGCTTACTTGCCCTGCCAGCGTTTCAGGACCAGGGTGGCGTTGGTGCCACCGAAGCCGAAGCTGTTGCTCATCACGGTGTTGATGGTGGCGTTTTCGCGAGTCTTGGTCAGGATCGGCATATCGGCCACTTCCGGATCCAGTTCGTCGATGTTGGCCGAACCGGCCATGAAGTTGCCTTCCATCATCAGCATGCAGTAGATCGCTTCGTGAACGCCGGCGGCGCCCAGGGAGTGACCGGACAGGCTCTTGGTGGAGCTGATGGCCGGAGCCTTGTCGCCGAACACTTCACGCACGCCCTTCATTTCGGCAACGTCGCCGACCGGAGTCGAGGTGCCGTGGGTGTTCAGGTAGTCGATCGGTGCGTCAACGGTGGACATGGCCATCTGCATGCAGCGGATGGCGCCTTCGCCGCTTGGAGCCACCATGTCGTAGCCATCGGACGTTGCGCCGTAGCCCACGATTTCAGCGTAGATCTTCGCGCCGCGAGCCAGAGCGTGCTCCAGCTCCTCGACCACGACCATGCCGCCACCGCCGGCAATGACGAAACCGTCACGCTTGGCGTCGTAGGCGCGGGAGGCTTTTTCCGGGGTTTCGTTGTACTGGCTGGACAGGGCGCCCATGGCGTCGAATAGGAACGACTGGCTCCAATGTTCTTCTTCACCGCCGCCGGCAAACACGATGTCCTGCTTGCCCATCTGGATCTGTTCCATGGCGGTACCGATGCAGTGAGCACTGGTGGCGCAGGCAGAAGCGATGGAGTAGTTCAGGCCCTTGATCTTGAACGGGGTGGCCAGGCAGGCGGAAACGGTGCTGCTCATGGTCCGCGTGACGCGGTATGGGCCAACGCGCTTGACGCCTTTTTCGCGCAGGATGTCCAGCGCTTCCATCTGGTTCAGGGTCGACGCGCCACCGGAGCCGGCGATCAGGCCGGTACGCGGGTTGGAAACCTGCTCTTCGGTCAGGCCGGAGTCGGTGATGGCGTCTTTCATGGCCAGGTAGGCGTAAGCCGCCGCGTGGCCGACGAAGCGATAAATCTTGCGATCGATCAGTTCTTCGAGGGGCAGGTCAATGGAGCCGGAAACCTGGCTACGCAGACCCATCTCGGCATATTCCGGGTTGAAGCGGATGCCAGGGCGACTTGCACGCAGGTTAGCGGAGACGGTCTCTTTGTCATTGCCCAGGCACGAAACAATGCCAAGACCTGTGATAACGACGCGGCGCATGCGGATAACCCTTAGAAGTTGTCAGTGGAGGTGAATACGCCGACCCGGAGGCCTTCGGCGGTGTAGATTTCGCGGCCGTCGACACTGACCGAACCATCGGCGATGGCCAGGTTCAGCTTGCCTTTCAGGACGCGCTTGATTTGGATGTTATAGGTGACTTTCTTGGCAGTCGGCAGGACCTGGCCGAAGAATTTCACTTCGCCCGAACCCAGTGCGCGACCGCGGCCTGGCAGACCCTGCCAGCCAAGGAAAAAGCCAACCAGCTGCCACATGGCGTCGAGGCCCAGGCAGCCCGGCATTACCGGATCACCTTCGAAGTGGCAGGCGAAAAACCACAGGTCTGGAGTGATATCCAGCTCGGCGACCAATTCACCCTTGCCGTACTTGCCACCCTCTTCGCTGATATGGGTGATGCGATCCACCATCAGCATGTTCGGGGCGGGCAGTTGCGCGTTACCTGGGCCGAACAGCTCACCGCGACTGCAGCGCAGCAGGTCTTCCCGGGTAAAGGCGTTTTGTTTGGTCATGCGAGCTCCTCAATAGTCCCATGCGGCAGGTGGGGCAAATCTTACCGGCCGATCGAAGCCTTCATGCCTCGAACCGGCAGCCTACTCATAGACTATTGCGTTGTGGTGAAAGTCACAGCACAAGGAACATGAATGTACACTTGTGCACTGAAAATTTAAAACCGGCCCGTTTCCGGGTCCGTTCGGGTGCCTAAGACTGCCGCACTTTCGCCCTTCACGCCAGTCGTAGCAGTACGAAAACCGCTTCTCAGCGCACCCAGCGTTGGAGAATTTGCTGCAAATCCGTGCGTTTGAACGGCTTGGCCAGGTAATCGTTCATTCCAGCCGACAGACAGGCCTCGCGATCACCCTGCAAGGCGTTGGCGGTCAGGGCGATGATCGGCAGATCGGCACAGCCGGGCAGTTGGCGGATCTGCCGGGTGGCTTCGTAGCCATCGATCAGCGGCAGCCGGCAATCCATCAGAATCGCTTCGAATATCAGACTCTCGGCACTGCGGATCGCCTGGGCGCCGTCGGTGGCGATGCTCACGGTAAAGCCCAGGCTGCGCAACATGGCCTGGATCACGGTCTGGTTGACCGGGTTGTCTTCCACCAGCAGCACATTGCGGCCCTCGCCGTGGGCGTTGCCGGCGTGGGCCCGTGGTGCCAGCACCGGCAGGCTCTGTTGAAACCGTGCCAGGGGAATTTCCAGGGTGAAGACCGAGCCCTGGCCCTCTTCACTCTGGGCGCGCAGGGTGCCGCCCATGCGTTCGGCCAGGGTGCGGGCGATAGGCAGGCCCAGGCCGGTGCCGCCATAACGTCGGGAGATCGAACTGTCGGCCTGCTGGAAGGCATCGAACATCAGCTCCAGGCTTTGCGCGCTGATGCCAATGCCGCTGTCGCGCACGGTGCAGGTGAACCACAGCAACTCGTGATCCAGCGCCTGCCACTGCGGCTCGATGCTGACACTGCCTTTCTCGGTGAACTTCAAGGCGTTGCCCACCAGGTTCACCAGGATCTGGCGGATCCGCGTCGGGTCGCCCTTGACCTGCAAAGACTCCATGCCGGGCGGGATCTGCAGTTGCAGGTCGAGGCCGCGCTGCGCGGCGTTGTGCTGGAAGGCCTGGGCCGAGCTGATGATCAGCTCCGACAGGTTGAACGCAATATGTTCCAGCTCCAGGGCCGAGCGCTCGATGCGCGAGAAATCGAGAATGTCGTTGATCACCTTGAGCAGGTGCTCGGTGGATTCGGAGGCCAGCGCCGCGTATTCGGCCTGCTCCTCGGTCATTTCGGTGGTTTCCAGCAACTGCAGCATGCCCAGCACGCCATTCATCGGCGTGCGCAGTTCGTGGCTCATCATCGCCAGGAAGTCCGATTTGGCGTTGTTCGCGCGCTCGGCTTCTTCCCGGGTCTGGATCAGTTGCGCCATGGCCTGGTGCTGCTCGCGGCTGGCCAGCTCCAGGCCGGCGGCGAGGTTGTTGATGTGCCGCGCCAGGTCGCCCAGCTCGGCGTCGTCGACAATGGGCAGCGGCGTCTTGAAGTCGCCTTCCTGGATCGCCTTGACCGCCTGGCCCATGGCACTGATGGGCTGCGACAGGCCGGCCGCCAGGCGCCGCGCCAGGAGAAAGGTGAACAGCAGGGCAAACAGCGCCAGCACGGCGGCCTTGAGCAGGATTTCCTGCTGGCGCTGGCTGAAGGCGTCGTTCGACATGCCGACGATGACCCGGCCCAGGTACCCGTCGCCCAGGGTGCCGAGGTGGCTGTCTTCATTCTGGAAGAAGTCGTTCTGCACCTGGATCCGCTGCAGGCGTACCGGCGCCTGGAACACCTTGACCTGTTGCGAGCGGTTGTCGGCCTCCGACGGCTGTTCGACGTAGACCAGGATGTTGTTGGCGCTGTCCTGGACTTCCAGGAAGCGCACATGGGGCGTGGCCAGGGTGGCTTTGAGCAGGCTTTCGAGCCCCTCGCTGTTGCCCGAGATCACCCCGTACTCGGTGGCGGGTGCCAGCTGGTTGGCGATCAGTTGGCCGGTGTGGTTGAGCTCCTGGCGCAAGTCCTGGATCCGCACGAAGGTGAAGAAACTGATCAGCAGCAACGTCAGCAGCAGGGCCGGGCCAAGGCTGATGACCTGAGTGCGGGTGTTGATGTCCCAATGGCGACGCAAACTCATGGGCGTTGTTCTCCTTCGGCCAGTCGGCGCGCGACGGACGTCTCGTCAATTTCTTCGATACCCAGTGAGCGAGCCACCTGCGGGTTGCTCAGTACCTTGAAATCCCTGGGGTAGAGCGCTCCAGGCCAGCGCGCCGGGGGCTGGTCGAGCAGGTTGTTGAGGGTGTGCAGCCAGTCTTGCTGATCGCTGTAGGTACTGGCCAGGCTGCCGGCCCTGACGAAGCCGGCGTTCGGGCCGACCAGCGCCAGGTGGCGGGCGTAGCTGCTGAGCAACAGGTTCTTGGCGGTCTTGGGGTTGTACAGCAGGGGATCGTCCAGCCCCAGCAGGACGTCGCTGTTTTTCAGCAGGGCCTGCAGCGGCCGGCTGTCAGCGGTGCTATCCCAGCGCTCGGCAACGATTTCCAGCCCCAGGCGGGCGGCGGCGCTGTCCAGTTCCTTGAGCAGAAACTCGCTGTGGGCGCTATACAGCACGCCGACTCGCCTGACTTGGGGCAGGACGCTTTGGATCAGGCGCAATTGCCGGGCCAGCGGCGGATCGCTCCACAGCAGGCTGAGGCGCGGAGTTCGGCTGATTGCCGGGTGTTTTTCGGCTTGCAGGCGGCTGATGCGCAGCACCAGGGTCCATGGACCCTGGGCATCCTGCAGGCGCCAGTCGAGGCTGGGTGGGTCGAGCAGGATCAGCCGGGTATTGCTCGGCAGGCGGCTCGGGGCGGGCAGGTCGTGCAGGGCGACGAACCGTACGTTGTCCATCGGCCGTTGCCGGGCCAGTTCCTGGGTGAAGGCCTGGACGCCGAGGCTGTCTTCGCTGGCCGTCAGCAGAACCGAGGCGGCCCAGGCCGGCGCCGCGCCCCACAGGCTGGCCCATAACGCCAGGCAGGCGAGCAGCTTGCGGCCCACAGCGGACGTTACCCGTGACTGAGCCCGGCCCATGTCAGAACTCCAGCTCCGCGCTGAAGTACAGGACGTGACGCTGGTCGTAATAGTTGTCGCTGAAGGTTGTCGGCTGTTTATCCAGGCGTTGCTGGAGCATCGCGGCCAGCTCCAGGTTGGCCTTGCCCAGGGTCAGGTGCTTGGCGACGCGGCTGTCCACCCGTTCGAAGCGATAGCCGTTGAGCGCATTGTCGCCATAGTAGAAGAGCGCGCTCGACCAACCCTGACCCCAATCGCGCAGCCAACCCGCCGAACCACTGTTGCTGGCGGTCTGGCGCTGGTCCAGGCGATTGCTGGCCTCGGCATGCACATAGGCGTAGGTCAGGCGCAGCCGGTCGGCGCGGCTCAGGTGCCAGTCCAGCTGGCTCTCGGTGCCGCTGAAGCGCGAGCTGTTGGCATTGCTGGCGATGTACTGATTGTTGCGCAGGGGCTCGCTGACCATGCCGGTGATTTCGTCATAGAACAGTTTGACGTCGAGGTTGAGCCCCAGGTCGACGAAAAAGCCGTTGTAACCCAGCTCCCGCGAACGCATGTGTTCCTGGTCGAGGTTGCCCGGGCCCCGGGTCTTGACGAAGTACTCGGCGCTGGGCTGGCCGTAGGCGCGAGGGCTGAGGCCGGTGACCCGGTAACTCCAGTTGACGTTGTTCTCGAACATGTCCGGTGAGCGGATCGCTTCCGAATACACCGCACGCAGGCCATGGCGCGGGTTGATCAGGTAGTTGAGCGCGACCCTCGGGGTCAGCGAGCTGCCGGTCAGTTGGCTGTTTTCAAACATGGCTCCGCCCTGCAACAGCCAGTGTTCGCTGGCGCGCCATTCAAGCTGGCCGAACAGGCGCCAGGTGGTGTCATCGAGGGTGCCATTGAAGTAGGTCTCGGAGTCCGCCCGGTCATAACGATAGTTCATGCCGCTGACCAGTCGCAGGCTGTCGGACAGGCTCAGGGTGTCTTGCAGTTCCAGGTCGTAGCGGGTTTCCCGGGCGCTCTGGTCGATGTTGCCGCACACGGTCTGGCTCGCGCCGGCCTGCCACTGGGCCAGTACCTGGTTGGCCAGGGCCTGTTCGTCGCTGCGGCCGGCCGGTGCACCGCTGCCGAGGTAGCTGGGAATATTGCGCGCCAGGCGCTCGGCGTAATTCGGGTTGAGCTGCCAGAGGCGGGTCAGTTCGGGGCTGAACGAGATCTCGGCATCGCAGGCGCGCCAGGTTTGCTGGCGGTCCCAGTGCTGGGCCGAACCCTGGATGTACAGGCTGTGCCTGGGGTTGAGGTCGAGGTTCCAGCGCAAGGAACTGGCGTAGTCCTTGGCCGCCACATCGGAGTCCTTGCCGGTCTGGGTGATGCCGGCAAACACCGGCCGGTAGGTATAAGGACGCTGGTTGCTGCCTTCCTTGGCGCTGAACTGCCAGTCGATGCTCTGCCGCTCATCGAGCATCTGCCCCAGGGCCAGGCTGATGCGGTTCAGGCGCCTGCTGTCGCGGTAGTCGGCGCCGCTGCGGTCGGAGTCGAAGCCGTCGTCTTCCTGGCCGGACAGCGACAGCCGCAGGTCGCCGCTGTCCCAGCCGGTGCCCTGGCTGGCGTACCAGTCGCTGATGCCGCGCTGGCCGCGGGTCATCTTGAGCCGGGTGCCGTGGCTGTCGGCCGGGGCGCGGGTAATGATGTTGACCACCGCCATCAGCGCGTTGGCGCCGTAGCTGACGGTGTTGGGGCCACGGAAGACTTCGATGCGCTCGATGTCTTCCATGGCCACCGGGATATCGCTCCAGTCCACGGTCGCCAGGCCCGCGCGATACACCGAGCGGCCGTCGATCAGCACCTGCATGCGTCGCGCTTCGCTGGCGCTGGTGCCGTGGTAGTTGACCGCCGCCTGGTTGCCGTTGATGGCACCGACCATCATCCCCGGCACCAAGCGCAGCAGTTCGCCGATATCCCGCGAACCGCTGGCCTTGATCAGCTCGCTGTCGAGCACCGTCATGCTCCCGGGCACCGCTGCCGGGGACTGCTTGAGGCGGGTAGCCGTCAGCACTTGCGGCAGCGGCTGGTTGTCCACAAACAGGTCGTCGGCCAGCGCCGCAGCACTGAACAGCAGTGCCAGGAGCAACGACGAGGGGCGGCGGGGAGGGCCAAAACGCACGGTACAGCCTTGAATCGCAATAATGGCCGCGCATGTTAACCGAGATGGTTGAGTTTTCCAGTCGATAGCCCGACATTCCCTGATCGAATCCGGCAGATCCCGACATTTCGCGCTAATTGTCCCAGGGGCTGGTAGGCGCAGGACTGCCCCGTATAATGCCGCCATCGCCACTGGTATGGATTGACGGATTGCATATGACTGAACAGCGCCCTATTGCGGTCCTGGGAGGCGGAAGTTTTGGTACCGCCGTGGCAAATCTACTGGCCGAAAACGGTCATCAGGTGCGGCAGTGGATGCGCGATCCCGAGCAGGCCGAGGCCATTCGGGTCAATCGCGAGAACCCGCGCTACCTCAAGGGCATCAAGATTCATCCGGCGGTCGAGCCGGTCACCGACCTGCTGGCCACCCTCGGCGAATGCGACCTGTGCTTTGTCGCGCTGCCGTCCAGCGCCTTGCGCTCGGTACTGGCCCCCCATGCGCAACTGCTCAGCGGCAAATTGCTGGTGAGCCTGACCAAAGGCATCGAAGCCCAGACCTTCAAGCTGATGAGCGAAATCCTCCAGGACATCGCCCCCCAGGCGCGGATCGGCGTGCTCTCGGGGCCGAACCTGGCCCGGGAAGTGGCCGAGCATGCGTTGACCGCCACCGTGGTCGCCAGTGAAGACGAAGAACTGTGCCAGCGTGTGCAGGCCGCGCTGCATGGGCGCACTTTCCGCGTGTACGCCAGTGCCGACCGTTTTGGCGTCGAGTTGGGCGGGGCGCTGAAAAACGTCTATGCGATCATCGCCGGCATGGCGGTGGCGCTGGGCATGGGGGAAAACACCAAGAGCATGCTGATCACCCGGGCGCTGGCGGAAATGACCCGCTTTGCCGTAAGCCAGGGCGCCAACCCGATGACCTTTCTCGGCCTGGCCGGGGTGGGTGACCTGATCGTTACCTGCTCTTCATCCAAGAGCCGCAACTATCAGGTCGGCTTCGCCCTGGGCCAGGGCTTGAGCCTGGAAGAGGCGGTGACCCGCCTGGGCGAGGTGGCCGAAGGCGTCAACACGCTCAAGGTGCTCAAGGTCAAGGCCCAGGAACTGGGGGTGTACATGCCGCTGGTAGCCGGGCTGCACGCGATTCTGTTCGAAGGGCGTACGCTGAACCAGGTGATCGAGTTGCTGATGCGTGGCGAGCCGAAAACCGACGTCGACTTTATCTCCACCAGCGGATTCAACTGAAAGCAGACAGGAGCTAAACATGAACGATAGCAATTCCGAAGCCAAATACGAGTCGATCCTGCTGCGGGTCCTGTGGATGCTGGTGTTTCTGCTGGTGTGGCAGGTAGCGCAGTTCATTCTCGGCGTCCTGGTGCTGGTGCAGTTGATCTATCGCCTGATCTACGGCGCGCCCAGCGCCAGCCTGATGAACTTCGGCGACAGCCTGAGCCAGTTCCTGGCGCAAATCGGCCGTTTCGGCAGCTTTCATACCGATCAGAAACCCTGGCCCTTTGCCGACTGGCCGGCGCCGCGCACCCCTGAAGGCGAGGCGCCCCATGCCGTGCCGCCGGCCCCGCATCCGGCTCGCGACGAGGAGCCCAAGCTATGAAGCTCTGGGTGTTGCGCCACGGCGAAGCCGAGCCCCACGCCCGCAGCGATGCCGAGCGCAACCTGACTGACCATGGGCGCAAGGAAGTCCTGAGCAGTGCCGCGCAATTGATCGGTCAGCCCATCGACGCGATCCTCGCCAGCCCGTATGTGCGGGCCCAGCAGACCGCCGAGCTGGTGCGCGAGGCCCTGGGCTTCGAGGCGCCGATCCGCACCGTGCCCTGGCTGACACCCGACAGCAACCCGCTGACCGCGCTGGAGCGGCTCGACTCCGCGGACAACCTGCTGCTGGTCAGCCACCAACCCCTGGTGGGCAACCTGATTGGCTTGTTGCAGCATGGCCACCTGCGCAGCCCACAGGCGATGGGCACGGCCTTCCTTGCCGAGCTTGAAGGCGACTGGCCACTGGCCGGGCTGATGGCGCTCAATAGCCTCAGGCAACCCTAGCGGGACAGCCCTGTCTCCAGGAGGCAGGGCGCAACATTTCTTAACTTGCAGCGCTCCTTTGTGCGTGGAATAGTCGACCGAGCAAGTGCTTGGTTGGCTAGTCTCACGATCAGAACAAAAACAAGGAGCGAGTCGCATGTCTACTGCTTTTCGTTTGCCGCTGGAAGTGTTCTACGAGCGTGAAGCTCGTCATCCTCGCCAACGTTTCCTGGTCCAGCCCACGGGCGGTGGGCAGGTCGAGGAGCTGGACTGGTCCCAGGTCGCTCACCAGGCACGCTGCGCCGCACATTGGCTGCGCGGGCGCGAGCTGCCTCCCGGCAGCCATATCGCAATCATCTCCAAGAACTGCGCGCACTGGATCATTGCCGACCTGGCGATCTGGATGGCCGGCCACGTCTCCGTGCCCCTGTACCCCAACCTGACCGCCGACTCGGTGGCCCAGGTGCTCGAACACTCCGAGTCGGCCCTGGTGTTTATCGGCAAGCTGGATGACTGGCCCGCCATGGCGCCCGGGCTCAAGCCAGGGTTGACCACCGTCAGCCTGCCGCTGCACCCCGAGGGCGATTTTGATTTCAACTGGGGCGATCTGCAGCGCTGTTCACCGATCCTGGATAGCCCCACGCCGGCCGGCGAGCAACTGGCGACCATCATCTATACCTCCGGCACCACCGGCCTGCCCAAAGGGGTGATGCACAGTTTCGCCAACTTGGGGTTTGCCACCACCCACGGCGCCGGGCTGTTCGGCCTGGGCACTTCGGATCGCCTGCTGTCCTACCTGCCGCTGTGCCACGTGGCCGAGCGCATGTTTGTCGAGATGGCGGCCCTCTATACCGGGCAGACGGTGTTCTTCGCCGAGAGCCTCGATACCTTCCTCACCGACCTGCAGCGCGCACGGCCGACCGCGATGTTCGGTGTGCCGCGGATCTGGACCAAGTTCCAGATGGGGGTGTACAGCAAGGTCCCGGCCAAGCGCCTGGACCTGTTGTTGCGGCTGCCTGTCATCGGCAAGCGCGTGGGCCACAAAGTGCTGGCCGGGCTGGGCCTGGACGCATTGCGCGTAGCGCTGTCGGGTGCGGCTCCGGTGCCGCAGACGTTGCTCCACTGGTATCAGCGCCTGGGGCTGGATGTGCTGGAGGTGTATGGCATGACCGAAAGCTGCGGCTACTCCCATATCGGCCGCCCCGGGGAGCATATCCCCGGCTGGATCGGCAAGCCGTGCCCGGAGGTCGAAGTGCGCATCGATGAGTTCGGTGAAGTCCAGGTGCGCAGCGGCGCGACCATGCTCGGGTACTACAAGGATCCGCAGAAAACCGCCGAGACCCTCACCGCCGACGGGTTTTTGCGTACGGGCGACAAGGGCGAACAGGACGCCGCTGGCAACCTGCGCCTGACCGGCCGGCTCAAGGAGATCTTCAAGACCAGCAAAGGCAAGTACGTGGCCCCGGCGCCGATCGAGAATCGCCTGGCGGTGCACCCGCGGATCGAGCAGGTGTGTGTGGTCGGCGACGGCCTGGGGGCGCCGCTGGGGTTGTGCGTGCTGTCGGCGGTGGGCGTGCAGGAGGCCGCCGGCGCGGCGCGCGGAGCCTTGCACAGCAGCCTGGAAGTGCTGCTGGAGCAGGTCAATCAGGTCCTGGACAAACACGAGCGCTTGCGTCGCCTGGTGGTGGTGAAGGACAGTTGGGCGGTCGAGAACGGTTTCCTGACGCCGACCCTGAAGATCAAGCGCAACGTGATCGAAGCCGCTTACGGTCAGCGATTTCAGGAGTGGAGCGAGCGCTCCGAAGCCGTGCTGTGGCAGGATTGACCCCCATAAAAACCCTGAAGGATGCAGCGATGAGCTTATGGCGTACCACTCCGAATATCGAACAACTCAACTCGCTCCAGAAAAACACCATTGGCGAAGTGTTGGATATTCGTTTCGAGTCCTTTGATGAAGAGTCCCTGACCGCCAGCATGGTCATCGATCATCGCACCCACCAGCCTTACGGCCTGCTGCATGGTGGCGCCTCGGTGGTGCTGGCGGAAACCGTCGGTTCCATGGCCAGCTACCTGTGCATCGATGCCAGCAAGTTCTATTGCGTGGGCCTGGAAATCAACGCCAACCACTTGCGTGGCCTGCGCAGCGGCCGGGTGAGCGCGGTGGCCAGGGCGGTGCACATCGGTCGCACGACCCATGTCTGGGATATCCGCCTGAGCAGCGATGAAGGCAAGTCCAGCTGCATCTCGCGCCTGACCATGGCGGTGGTGCCGCTGGGGGAAACGCCGCCGGCCCGCTGAGTGGCGCAGGCTTATAGGCTGAAGCGGCGTGTCATCATTCGTGTTCGTTACGGTCATTGCCCTGGTGCGGTGACCTGCGGACAATCAGCCATTGTTCGGTTCATGGGTAATTCGGTATGTCGCAGCAGGTTTTTTTCGCTCACGCCAACGGCTTTCCTTCGGGAACCTACGGCAAGTTGTTTGCTGCCCTGGCGCCCGAGTACGACGTGGCCCACTTGCAGCAACACGCGCACGATCCGCGTTTTCCGGTGGACGACAACTGGCAGAACCTGGTCAGCGAGCTGATCCACCATCTGCAACAGCAGGCGCAACCGGTATGGGGCGTAGGTCATTCCCTGGGCGGCATTCTGCATTTGCATGCCGCTCTGCGTTGCCCGGAGCTGTACCGCGGTGTGGTGATGCTCGATTCGCCGGTGCTGACCCGTGCCGACCAATGGGTGATCCGGGCGGCCAAGCGCTTTGGATTCATCGACCGCCTGACCCCGGCCGGCCGCACTCTGGGCCGGCGCGAGGAGTTTGCCAGCCTGGAGTCGGCCCGCAGCTACTTTGCCGACAAGAGCCTGTTTCGCCGGTTTGATCCGGAATGTTTCGAAGCCTATCTGCAACACGGCCTGCACCAGGTCGGTGATCGTCTGCGTCTACGTTTCGACCCGGCGACGGAAATCAGCATCTACCGTGGGGTGCCCCACACCAGTCCGGGCCTCGTCCGCCAGTTGCAGGTGCCGCTGGCCATGGTGCGCGGACGGCATAGCCGGGTGGTAATGCGGCATCACGCCAGCGCGGTCGGGCGCATGCCCCAGGGCGAGTCGCTGAGCATGCCGGGCGGGCACATGTTTCCACTGGAGCGCCCACAGGACACCGCGGCGCTGCTCAAGGAGCTGTTCAGCCGCTGGGACGCACGCTGCGAACGGAGTTGCGCATGAGCCGGGTGGTCGAAGAGGTTCGCCTGAGCCTGCCCCATATCGAACTTGCGGCCCATCTGTTCGGTCCCGAGGACGGTTTGCCGGTGATTGCCCTGCATGGTTGGCTGGATAACGCCAACAGCTTTGCGCGCCTGGCGCCCAAGCTCGACGGCTTGCGTATCGTTGCCCTGGACATGGCCGGCCATGGCCACTCCGATCATCGGCCGGCAGGCGCCGGTTATGCCCTGTGGGACTACGTGTACGACGTGCTGCAGGTGGCCGAGCAATTGGGCTGGAAACGCTTTGCATTGATGGGCCACTCCCTGGGGGCGATTGTCTCGCTGGTGCTGGCCGGCGCCTTGCCGGAGCGCGTCAGCCACCTGGCGTTGATCGATGGGGTGATCCCGCCCACCGCCGGCACCGAGAATGCCGCCGAGCGTCTGGGCATGGCGCTGCAGGCGCAACTCGCCCTGCAGGACAAGCGCAAGCGGGTTTACGCCACCCTGGAGCAGGCCATCGAGGCGCGGATGAAGGGCCTGGTGGCGGTCAGTCGTGAAGCCGCCGAATTGCTGGCTCAGCGTGGCCTGATGCCGGTGCCCGGGGGCTATACCTGGCGCAGCGACAACCGCCTGACCCTGGCCTCGCCGTTGCGCCTGACCGAAGAACAGGCCATGGCCTTCGTGCAGCGGGTCAGTTGCCCGACCCGGCTGGTGGTGGCGGCCGACGGCATGCTGGCCAAGCACGGGCAATTGCTCGAACGTCTACCCTTTGCCCGGGAGCAGTTGCCGGGAGGCCATCATTTGCACCTGAACGACGAGGCCGGCGCGATCTTTGTCGCAGACTGTTTCAATCGGTTTTTCGCCGTTCCTTGACTTGCGCCGGTCAACTGTCGAGGCTGGGCGGGTTGAAATCGGAGACAACCATGATAGATCTCTACACCGCTGCGACGCCTAATGGCCACAAGGTCTCTATCGTGCTCGAGGAACTCGGCATGCCCTACACGGTGCATGCCCTGAGTTTCGACAAAAAGGAACAGAAGGCTCCAGACTTTCTCAAGATCAATCCCAACGGGCGGATCCCGGCAATCGTCGACCGTGCCAATGGTGATTTCGCCGTGTTTGAATCCGGCGCCATCCTTATCTACCTCGCCGAACTCAGCGGCCAATTGCTGCCCGCCGACCCCAAGGGGCGTTCCCTGGTCCTGCAATGGCTGATGTTCCAGATGGGCGGGGTCGGTCCGATGCAGGGGCAGGCCAATGTGTTCTTCCGCTACTTCCCGGAAAAACTCCAAGGCGCCATCGACCGCTACCAGCATGAAACCCGGCGTCTGTACGAAGTGCTTGACGGTCGTTTGCAGGCGGCGGAGTTTCTGGCCGGTGACTACAGCATCGCCGACATCGCCACTTACCCCTGGGTCCGCGGCCATGAATGGTCCGGGGTCTCGGTCGACGGCCTGCCGGCCCTGCAGCGCTGGATGGCGGCCCTGGCGGCGCGCCCGGCGGTGCAGCGCGGCCTGCTGGTCCCTCAACGCACGGATGACGCCAGCGTTGTCAAAGGTGCCCAGGCCATGCTGATCCGATGAGCGTATTTCCAATGAAAGGACTCATCCGTTGTTTCAGCGTGCTGGGCTTGGCCTGTGCCAGTTCCATGGTGTTCGCCGCCGACGTGCCCGGTAGCCACGACCTGCCGCTGGTGCCGCGCCTGGCCGATGCGCAGATTGTCGATTACCGGCCACTGGCGGAGCTGGAGCGCATTTACCCCATGGGGTCGATCCGCAGGATCAGCGGCCAGTTGCGCTTTGACGGCCAGGTCAGCGCCCGGGGCCAGGCCACGTCGGTGACTTATGAGTTGCCGCCCGAGCATTCATCCACCGAAGCCTTTACCGCCGCCCGCGAAGCCCTGCAGAAGCAGGGCGCTGAACTGCTGTTCTGGTGCCAGGCGCGGGACTGCGGGGAAAGCAGCCTGTGGGCCAATGAAGTGTTCGGCAACGCCAAGCTGTTTGGCGCCGACGACCAGCAGGCCTACCTGCTGTTGCGCCTGGCCGCACCCCAGGACAACTCCCTGGTGGCGCTGTACAGCATCACCCGGGGCAATCGCCGGGCGTACCTGCATGTCGAACAGTTCGAGGCCAGCGCGCCACTGGGCGACTTGCTGCCGACGTCGGCAACCCTGTTGCGCCAGCTGAAGGACACCGGCCGTCTGGACCTGCCCAAACTCGGCGCCGACCCGCAGCCGGTCTGGCTGACCCTGTTATCCCGAGGGCTGAACCTGGATACCACGCTGCGGGTGAGTATTTCCGGAAGCAACGCCGAAGCCTGGCGCCAGGCCCTGATCGGCCAGGGCGTGCGCGCCGCGCGCATGGAAACCGGCAACACCGAAACATCGGGCCTGCACTTCGAGTTGTTGCGCTAATACCCTCAAGGCGAACACACCGGCCCTGTGTTCGCCTACTCTGTGTTCGACGTCCTTTCTCGAGATTCTTCATGCTCAATAACGATCGCCTGTTGGTGCAGATTCTGCTCCTGGTGTTGTTTGGTGCCAGTTTGTGGGTGATGGCGCCGTTTTGGTCGGCGCTGTTCTGGGGCGCGGTGCTGGCGTTTGCCAGTTGGCCGCTGATGCGCCTGCTGACACGCTGGCTCAATGGCCGCGAGTCGTTGGCGGCGGCCCTGTTGACCCTGGGCTGGATGGTGCTGGTGGCCGCGCCCATGGTCTGGCTGGGCTTGAACCTGGCTGACCATGTGCGCGATGCCACGGCCTTTATCAAGGATGTGCAGGTCGATGGCTTGCCCGCTGCGCCGGTCTGGCTGGGCGGTATCCCCCTGGTCGGGGAGCGGCTGGTGGGGCTGTGGGACAGCATCGATCAACAGGGCGCGGCGATGATGCTGGCGGTCAAGCCCTACCTGGGGCAGGTCGGGAACTGGTTGCTGGCGCGCAGCGCACAGATCGGCGGCGGCATCCTCGAGTTGACCCTGAGTATCGTCTTTGTGTTTTTCTTCTACCGCGACGGCCCGCGCCTGGCGCTGTTCGTGCACAAGCTGCTGGAACGCCTGATCGGCGATCGGGCCGGTTACTACATCGAGCTGGTGGCGGGTACGGTGCAGCGGGTGGTCAATGGCGTGATCGGCACGGCAGCGGCCCAGGCGGTTCTGGCCCTGATCGGCTTCCTGATCGCGGGAGTGCCGGGCGCCCTGGTCCTGGGGATCACCACCTTCCTGCTCAGCCTGATTCCCATGGGGCCGCCCCTGGTGTGGATACCGGCCACGGCCTGGCTCGCCTGGAAGGGCGAATACGGGATGGCGGTGTTCCTCGGGATCTGGGGCACGTTCATCATCAGCGGCGTCGACAACGTGCTCAAACCTTACCTGATCAGTCGTGGCGGCAATCTGCCGCTGGTGATTGTGCTGCTGGGGGTGTTCGGCGGCTTGATTGCCTTCGGTTTTATCGGCCTGTTTATCGGCCCGACCCTGCTGGCGGTGGCCTACAGCCTGCTCACCGACTGGAGCGCGAGCCAGGCGCGGGTCGAGGACCGGCGCTGACCCGGCAACCTGCTGGGGTGCAGGCGCTGGCAGGCCAGCGCTGCTTTGCGTAGGTCAGGCGGCGACGTTGACGCTGCTGCCGACCTGCGCCACGTTATCGAGCTGATACTGCTTGTTCAGGTTGGCGATCATCTTGCCCAGGGCCTGGGCCAGTTCGCTCTTTTCGCTGGAGGCCGTGCTTGGCTGATCACGACCGGCCTGCAATGCAGCCTTCAGCTCGTCGCTGCTGACGCCACCGCTGTTATCGCTGTCCAGCACCTTGAGCAGGGCGGCACTGGTGTCAGTGCTGGTGCTGCTATTGCTGGCCTGCAGCGCGCTGCTCAACTCGCTGGTGGTAATGCTGCCATCGCCGTCCGTGTCCAACTGGCTGAACAACTCCTCACTGGAAACCTGCTGAGGCGGCGGTGGAGGCGGGGCGAGGGCGGCGGCCATTTCTTCCTGGCTGACGCTGCCATCCTGGTTCTTGTCCAGGGCCGAGAAGATTTCCTTGCTGTCGGCGCTGCTGCCGGCACTGCTCAGGCCGTTGCTCAGTTCGTCGCTGCTGACAACGCCGTCACCGTCGGTGTCCAGGGCCTTGATCAGGGCGTCGGCCAGTTCGGTATTGGGTGCTTGGTCTTGCGATGGCCGCGGCGGGGGCGCCATGGCGGCCATTTCTTCGCTGCTCAGGCTGCCGCTGCTGTCGCTGTCCAGGTCACTGAAGTTCTTGCTCAGGCTGACCAGGATGCCGTTGTCGCTTTTCTGCGACAGGGCGCTCTTGAGCTCGTCCTGATCCACTGCACCGTCGCCGTTGCTGTCGAGTTTGCTGAACAGCTCTTTCTGCAACTGCTGGCTGCGGGTGTTGTTGGTCGTACTGCTGCTGGAGCTGATATAGCTCGAATAATTACTGACGCTACCGATCATGGGGCTCACTCCCTGCGGATGGATAAAGCCGGTGGGTGTGCCGGCTGGTGCAGCCTCGCGGGGGGATTTGTCGTGGGTATGTGGGCTTTGTACCCAGGGCTACACATGCTGCTTGAGCGGTGATCAGTGGCGTGGCAGGCAGACCACCGCGGTCAGGCCGCCGCCTGGGGTTTCTTCCAGGCTCAGTTGGCCACCCAGGCGCCCGACCGCCTCGCGGGCGATGGTCATGCCCAGGCCGACGCCGCCGGAGTTGCGGTTGCGCGAGCCTTCCAGGCGAAAGAACGGCTCGAATACCGCCTCGCGCTGGGTGGCGTCGATCCCCGGGCCATGGTCGATGACCCGGATCAGCAACTGTTCGCGGCTGTCCTGCAGGTCGATCGCCGCATGCCCGGCGTAACGCAGGGCGTTGTCGAGCAGATTGTTCAGGCAGGAGCGCAAGGCCATGGGCTGGACTTGCAGCGGCGCACAGTGGCCGCTGGCCTGGACGTCGGCGCCCTGGTCCTGGGCGTTTTCGCAGAGCGATTCAACCAGGGCCTGCACGTCCATGCGCTGCTGGGCTTCACTGGTGCGCTGCTCGTGCAGGTAGCTGAGGGTCGCGTCGAGCATGCTGATCATGTCGTCGAGGTCCTGGCGCATCTGCCCTTGCAGCTTGATGTCTTCGATCTGCTCCAGGCGCAACTTGAGGCGCGACAGGGGCGTGCGCAGGTCATGGGAAACCGCGCCGAGCATGCGCCCGCGCTGCTGCACCTGCTCGCGGATGCGGCGTTGCATCAGGTTGAAGGTGTGAGCAGCCTGGCGCGCCTCTCGTGGCCCGGACTCGTCCAGTGGCGGGCTGTCGAGGTTTTCACTCAGGCGTTCGGCGGCGCCGCTCAGGCGCTGGATCGGGCGGCTCAGCAGCTTGGCGCCATACCAGGCGGCAATCACCAAGGAAATCAGTTGAAAGGTCAGCGGCACGATCGGCCCGCCAAACCACGGCCGTGGTGGCCGCGGTTCAAAATTCGGCGGCCCTCGGGGCGGCCCGTTGAAGGCTTGTCCGGCCTGGGGAGGGGGCGGCGGCGGTGGCGGGCCGTAATGGTGAAACCAGAAAAAGGCCAGCAGGTGGGCGAGTACGATCGCCATCAGCAACATCCCGAACAGGCGGCTGAACAGCGTATCGAAACGCCCCCGCATCAGCCGATGTCTCGCGCGTCGAACAGATAACCCTCACCGCGTACGGTCTTGATCAGCTGTGGCGATTTTGGATCGTCGCCCAGCTTCTGCCGCAGGCGCGAGACCAGCAGGTCAATGCTGCGGTCGAAGGCTTCGATGGAGCGCCCGCGTGCGGCGTCCAGCAGTTGCTCGCGGCTCAACACTCGGCGCGGGCGCTCGATGAACACCCAGAGCAGGCGGAACTCGGCATTCGACAGCGGCACCACCAGGCCATCGGCGGAGATCAGTTGGCGCAGGACGCTGTTCAGGCGCCAGTTGTCGAAGCGGATATTGGCCCGCTGTTCGCTGCGATCGTCGCGCACCCGGCGCAGGATGGTCTGGATCCGCGCCACCAGTTCCCGAGGCTCGAACGGCTTGGCCATGTAGTCGTCGGCGCCCAGTTCCAGGCCGATGATGCGGTCGGTGGGTTCGCAGCGCGCGGTGAGCATCAGGATCGGGATGTCCGATTCGTTACGCAGCCAGCGGCACAGCGACAGACCGTCTTCGCCCGGCAGCATCAGGTCGAGCACCACCACGTCGAAGTGTTCGGCCTGCAATGCCACGCGCATGGCGGCGCCATCGGTGACGCCACTGGCGTGGATATTGAAGCGTGCCAGGTAGTCGATCAGCAGTTCGCGGATCGGCACGTCGTCGTCAACGATCAAGGCCCGGGTGTTCCAGCGTTTTTCGTCGTTGCTGACGGGCGCTTTCTGATCGTCGTTGAGAGGGGCTGGAGTGTTTTGCATGGGTGCGATCATCTGCCAGGTAGGCTGCCAACCACAAAGATGGGCTGCGAGGTTGTGGCTTCAGCATAGGCGTCCGGCCCGGGGGCAGGAAGTGCTGTTCGGGGTGTAGCGGCTGGCGAGGGTAGCGCTGTGGATTGTTGCGGGCGTGTCGGAAGTGTATCGAGCTTGATACAAAGCCCGCCGGGCTGGCCATTGTGCCCGATCTGGCGGCTGATCGGGCGCTCCTGGCGACGATTTACCGATCACCGGGTCCCGGAACATCCCGGCTTGCGCTACAATCCGCGCCGATTTCGACTTGCCTGAGAGCCCATTCATGTCCGCCTGCCAGACTCCTATCATCGTCGCCCTGGATTTCCCCACCCGTGACGCCGCACTGAAACTGGCTGATCAGCTGGACCCGAAACTGTGCCGGGTCAAAGTCGGCAAGGAACTGTTCACCAGTTGCGCCGCTGAAATCGTCGGGACCTTGCGCGACAAGGGTTTTGAAGTGTTCCTCGACCTCAAGTTCCACGACATCCCCAACACCACGGCGATGGCGGTCAAGGCCGCGGCGGAAATGGGCGTGTGGATGGTCAACGTGCATTGCTCCGGTGGCCTGCGCATGATGGCCGCCTGCCGTGAAGTGCTCGACCAGCGCAGCGGCCCGAAACCGCTGCTGATCGGCGTGACCGTGCTGACCAGCATGGAGCGCGAGGACCTGGCCGGTATCGGCCTGGATATCGAGCCCCAGGAGCAGGTGCTGCGCCTGGCGGCGCTGGCGCAAAAAGCCGGCATGGATGGCCTGGTGTGCTCGGCGCTGGAAGCCCAGGCGCTGAAAGCCGCCCACCCGTCGCTGCAACTGGTGACCCCGGGCATTCGTCCGGCCGGCAGCGCCCAGGACGACCAGCGACGCATTCTCACCCCGCGCCAGGCGCTGGATGCCGGTTCCGACTACCTGGTGATCGGTCGCCCGATCAGCCAGGCGGCTGATCCAGGCCAGGCGCTGGCGGCTGTGGTCGCCGAACTGGCCTGAGGCTGAACAGGCCCTGAGTCGCCAGTCCATCGCCGGTTTGCCGGCGATGGACGGTGCTCTTCAATCGTCAGCCGCGCTTATACCTTCAGCACCAACTTGCCAAAGTTCTCGCCGCTGAACAGTTTCATCAGGGTTTCCGGGAACGTCTCCAGCCCTTCGACAATATCTTCCTTGCTCTTGAGCTGCCCCTTGGCCATCCAGCCGGCCATTTCCTGCCCGGCTGCCGCAAATTGCGCGGCATGGTCCATCACCACAAAACCTTCCATGCGCGCGCGGTTGACCAGCAACGACAGGTAGTTGGCCGGGCCTTTGATCGCTTCCTTGTTGTTGTACTGGCTGATGGCGCCGCAGATCACCACCCGCGCCTTGAAATTCAGGCGGCTGAGCACCGCATCCAGAATGTCGCCGCCGACGTTGTCGAAATACACATCGACGCCTTTCGGGCATTCGCGCTTGAGGCCGGCGTGCACGTCTTCGCTCTTGTAATCGATGGCGCCGTCAAAACCCAGTTCGTCGATCAGGAACTTGCACTTGTCCTGGCCCCCGGCGATGCCGACCACGCGGCAGCCCTTGATCTTGGCGATCTGCCCGGCAATGCTGCCCACCGCCCCGGCGGCCCCGGACAGCACCACGGTCTCGCCGGCCTTGGGCGCGCCGACGTCGAGCAGGGCGAAGTAGGCGGTCATGCCGGTCATGCCCAGGGCCGAGAGGTAGCGCGGCAGGGGAGCGAGCTTGGGGTCGACCTTATAGAAGCCGCGAGGCTCGCCGAGGAAGTAGTCCTGCACGCCCAGGGCGCCATTGACGTAATCGCCGACACTGAAGCCCGGGTTGTTCGACGCAATCACCTGGCCCACGCCCAGGGCGCGCATCACTTCGCCAATCGCCACCGGCGGGATGTAGGACTTGCCCTCGTTCATCCAGCCGCGCATGGCTGGGTCCAGGGACAGGTATTCGTTTTTCACCAGAATCTGCCCCGGCCCCGGTTCACCGACTGCAACCTGCTGGTAGGTGAAGGTCTCGCGGGTCGCCGCGCCGACAGGGCGCTTGGCGAGCAGGAACTGGCGATTGGTCTGGCTGGTCATGGCGGGCACTCAAGGTCAATGAAACCCTAGTTGATAGACCTTCAGCGCCGCTGCCGCAAGGATTGCCGGCGCAGCGAATAGTCGCCGATCCAGTGCAGTGATGGTCACCCCGTGCGGTTTATCACTGCCGCGCATAAGTCCTCAACCGGGCTTCTGATAGTGCTGCCGCAGGGCCTCGGCCTGTGGCTAGACTCCCGGCACGCGACCCCCGCATTCCATCGAGGACATAACAATGAGCATGACGTTTTCCGGCAACGTGGCCCTGGTTACCGGCGGCGCCGCCGGTATTGGCCGAGCCACGGCCCTGGCGTTCGCCGGCGAAGGCTTGAAAGTGGTGGTGGCGGACCTGGATGTCGCCGGCGGCGAAGGCACGGTGGAACTGATTCGCCGTGCCGGTGGCGACGCCTTGTTCGTGCGCTGCAACGTGACCCTGGAAGCGGATGTACAGCAGCTGATGGCCCAGGCAGTGAATGCCTACGGGCGGGTCGATTACGCGTTCAACAACGCCGGAATCGAGATCGAGAAGGGCCGGCTGGCCGACGGCACCCAGGATGAGTTCGACGCGATCATGGGGGTCAACGTCAAGGGCGTCTGGCTGTGCATGAAGTACCAGTTGCCGCTGATGCTGGCCCAGGGCGGCGGCGCCATCGTCAACACCGCGTCGGTGGCAGGCCTCGGGGCGGCACCGAAGATGAGTATCTACGCCGCTTCCAAGCACGCGGTGATCGGTCTGACCAAGTCCGCGGCCATCGAGTATGCGAAGAAGAAAATCCGCGTCAACGCGGTCTGCCCGGCGGTGATCGACACCGATATGTTCCGCCGCGCCTATGAGGCCGATCCGAAGAAAGCCGAGTTCGCGGCGGCCATGCACCCGGTGGGTCGGGTAGGCAAGGTCGAGGAGATCGCCAGCGCCGTGCTGTATCTGTGCAGTGACGGCGCGGCCTTTACCACTGGCCATGCGCTGGCGGTCGACGGCGGCGCCACGGCCATCTGAGGGGCTTTTTCGTCGAGGCGGGACGGGGATGTGCCCCGTCGCATCCAGGCCCGCCCGATCGACCTCGACCGTCCTGAAAACGACCTGAACGTAGCTTTTTGCCATTATTCCGACGCCAGAGACTTGTATTGCGGTACAGCCCGTTGCGAACCTGCAGTACTCGAAAATGGCCTTGCCGCCATTGGGTATCGGAAGGGGACTGAGCGCAATGAATTCGGCCACGAGCGGACGTTTTGCCAACCTGGGCATGGCAAAGAAACTGGGCATCGGGTTTACCCTGGTCCTGTTGTTGACGGCAGTGGTGGCGGCCATTGGTGTCTGGTCGTTGCAGACCATCAGCCATCGTTTTGATGGCCTCAAACAGATGTCTTCCCTCAACAGCGGTTTGCTCAACGTGCGCCTGCTGGAGCAGGAGTACGCCCTGCGTGGCGACCCCAAGACCGTCGATGCCCTGCATGAGGGGGTCGAGGGGTTGCTGCAGTTGGCGTCCGAACTCAAAGGCCAATCGTCGGCGAACGTGCCGCTAATGAACGATGTCGAGCAGGCTTTGGCGGCGTATCGCAAGGCATTCGATGAGTTTGTCGAACTGACCCAGGCCAAGGACCTGGCGCTGGAGATGGCCAGTTGGTCGGTCTCCAGCGTGGCCAATAACCTCGATGTGCTCCAGGCCGGGCTGGCCGACGATGGCACCTACGGGTTGAAGGAGTCCCAGGGCAAGGAGGGCAGCGAATTCATCGACCAGGCCAATCAGGTCAGCCAGGTCTCGCGCCTGATGTTGCAGGCCATGAATGAAGCTCGCCTGCGCCTGGATCAAAGCCGCAAGGGCGACGAAGAAAATGCCGGCCAGGGCAAGATCGAGCAGGCCGAACAGGCGCTGGCCCAAGCCGAGCAGCTCAAGACCGCAGTCAAGGACGCCGGCTATCAGACGGTGCTTAATGAGGTCGCCGGGCACATTGGCAACTTCGGCGAAAAACTCGCGGAGTACACCGGGCTGCTGGCTCAGGAGAAAACCGTTTACCAGCAGCTGCGCGAACGCGCCGCGCAGGTGACGGAGCGGGTCGACCAGGCTTACGCCGCCCAGGACCTTTCGATGCAGGCCGAGCTGAAGCAGAACGCCTGGCTGATCATCGGCTCCTCGGCGCTGGCCCTGCTGGTGGGGCTGCTGGCGTCGTGGATCATTACCCGGCTGATTGTCGCGCCGCTGCGCAGCGTGATTCGCGTGGCCCAGCAAATTGCCGCCGGCGACCTCAGTGCCACGGTCGAGGTCACCCGGCGCGATGAAATCGGCCAGTTGATGCTGGCTATGCAGCAGATGGGGGCCGGGCTCAGCAGTATTGTCAGCGGCTTGCAGGCCGGTATCGAACAACTGGCCAGTTCGGCCCAGTCCCTGTCGGCGGTCACCGAGCAGACCAACCTTGAAGTCAGCAGCCAGAAGGAAGAAACCGAGCAGGTTGCCACCGCCATGAATCAGATGACCGCCACCGTCCACGATGTGGCGCACAACGCCGAACAGGCGGCACTGGCGGCGCAGTCTGCCGACAACAAGGTGGAGAGCGGGCAGCAGGTGGTGCGCCAGAGCATGCAGCGCATCGAACAACTGGCTGACTCGGCGAACAGTGCCAGCAGCAGTATCGAAAGCCTGAGTGCCGAGATCCAGAACATCGGCGCGGTGTTGGGAGTGATCAAAAGCGTGGCCGAGCAGACCAACCTGCTGGCCCTCAACGCTGCGATCGAGGCCGCGCGTGCGGGCGAGCAGGGCAGGGGCTTTGCGGTGGTGGCCGACGAAGTGCGAGCGCTGGCCAAGCGGACCCAGCAGTCCACCGAGGAGATCGAGCGCCTGGTCAGTGCCCTGCGCGCGGCGGCGGACTCTTCGGTGCAGCAGATCCAGGGCAGCGGTGAACTGGTCAAGCTGGCGGTCAGTGATGCCCTGCAAACCGAAAGCGCCCTGGGCAGCATTGCCGCGGCGGTTTCCCTGATCCAGCAGATGAACCAGCAGATCGCCGCCGCGGCCGAGCAGCAGAGTTCGGTGGCCGAAGAGATCAATCGCAGCGTCACCAGCATCCGTGCCAGCGCCGACCAGTCATCACTGGCGATGCAGGGCAATGCCGCGTCGAGCATCGAGCTGGCGCAGTTGGGGGTGGAGTTGAAGGGGATGGTCGGGCACTTCCGGCTCTGAGGCCGTGCGCTTCACCTGCGGGCTATTGGCCGCAGGTTGAAGGCAGGTCCTGGCCCTGGCCGCACGAGGGGAGCGTGCGGCCAGGGGCAGGCATCAATCGTAGATCGCTTTCTTCTTCCAGTCGGCATCGGCTTCGGCGGTCTTCAGGCCTTCGGTCAACTGGTTGACTTCGCCTTCGACCGGCTGGGTGCTGGCCAGCACCATCGAGTTGGCCCGGGCCAACAGTTTCTCCAGGTACTCGAGTTGCTCCCTGTAGGTGTTCGGGTCCTGCTGTTTACGCAGGTACTGGGCGCCACGCTCGAACGCCAGGCGCGCCTGGCCGGGCTGGCCCTGCTGCAGGGCATGCTGGCCGAGGTTGTTGAAGAACTCAATGTGCAACAGCACCAGCAGATGGCGGATCTCGCGGATCCAGCGCTTGGCTTCATTGGTCGGCAAAAAGCCGTCCTGGGCCGCGCGGGTCACCTGGCCGTGCATGGCTTCCAGCAGAAAGCGCACATCCTTGGCCTTGGCTTCGGTCTGGATCGGGCAGGGTGGGTTGTTCACCGGGATCGATTCGCCCTGGGCGATCAGCGCATTGAGCTCGGCGATACGGGCCCGGATCCCGCTATCGGACTTGTTCAGGTTGAGCAGGCGCTGATTGACGTTGAGTTCCAGCCGGGTCAGCAGCAGCTTGAGCGCCGGTGTCATCAACTGGCCGGGGAAGGTCTCGGTGATTTCGCCGCAACGACGCAGGCGATCATTGAGCTCGACCTTGGTGCGGGCCTTTTCCAGTTTGCTGTTTTCCACCACATGGTTCATGTAGCCAATGGCGATCAGTATTACGATCCCGGCTACAACTAGCAGGGTGATCATGAGTGGTGTCACCGTTAAGACCTCTTTATAGGATTTCGCGTGCGAGTGTAGTGGCTTCGCCTGGGGGCGCATAGCGCCGCTCGACGAGCCGGGGCCAGGCGGCAACGCTGCTTATATAGGTAGTGGCGGCAATAGGTGCACATTGCCATCATTGGCAGCGCTGGACTATAACGCCTTGTCGGGTGCCAGAATATAGGCGTCAAAGCCCGGGCGACAGAAATGCTCGCCCAGGCCGGTAATCGGCGGGGAAGTCATTGATTTAAATAAATTTATATCAGGGGGTTGACGACCCCCCAATCCATCCATAGAATGCGCGCCACTTACAGCGTAAAGCACACAGCGAAACGCAGTAGGCAGTGAATGTTGTACGTGTGTCCCCTTCGTCTAGTGGCCTAGGAC
>NZ_ATLP01000106.1:0-58650 GCF_000416215.1 Pseudomonas sp. CF161 | reverse complement strand
TGGCCTCGGTCGGTGGCCTGGTCAACGGCGGCACCGGCGGTGCCGGCCTGGGTGGCCTGGGTGGCTTGACCGGTAGCCTGGGTGGCGGCGCCAGTGTCGGTGCGGGAGCCGGGGTCGGCGTCAGCGGTGGCCTGGGTGGCGTATTGGGTGGCTTGACCGGCGCACTGGGCGGCGGCAAAAAATAAATTGCACCTGGCCGATTCGACGGCCTTACCTACAGCGCCTACGCTTGGTTGGGACGAGAGATTCAGATGAGTCTCTCGTCTTTTTCTTTTTGGAGCAGGGCAGTTTCGCGTCTCCCATCTCGACCAGGATCCTGACGGACGACTCGACTGAAGATTTTTCGCGATGCTGCGGTTTGACCATGGAGTGTCCTATGCGCGCTTTGGCTTCCTTGCTGTTACTGGGCTTTTGCTCTTACGTTCACGCTGACTCCCTCCCGCGTTTTCTCAATGGCAACGACACCATCCGCAATCTGCCCCAGCCCAACCTGCCGGCCGATGCCTATCGCCCAGCCACCCCGCAATTGCAGTTGCCGGAGCCGAGTGCCGCTCAGGGGCAGCCCCTGATGACGGGGACCAAGGTCACCATCCGCAAGCTGCAGATCGAAGGCGGCACCGTCTACCCCCTCGAAGAGCTGGCGGCGATCTACCAGCCGCTGATCGGGCACGAAAGCAACCTTGGCGCGCTGATCGAGGCCACGCGCAATATCACTCGCCGCTATCAACAGGACGGTTACCTGTTGTCATACGCCTTCCTGCCCCAGCAGAATTTCGACCAGGGCCTGGTGCGCGTGGTGCTGGTGGAGGGCTATATCAAGGACTACCAGTTGCAGGGCGATATCGGCCCGGTCTCGGCCTACCTGGACAAACTGGTGGCCAAGCTCAAGGCCGAACGGCCGCTGACACGCAAGACCTTCGAGCGCTACACCACCCTGATGAGCCGGGTGCCAGGGGTGACCCTGCAAGCTCAGGTTCCGCCTCCCGGCACCACCGATGGCGCGACTTACCTGATAGCCCAGGCCAGCCGCAAACCGTTCACCAGCACCCTGGGCACCACCGAGGACAACCGCAACGGCCTGCAGGCGTTGCTGGGGGTGAGCAGCAACTCGCAGACGTCCATGGGCGAACAACTGGGTATCAGCGGGCTGTTTCCGCCAGGCAAGGACCACGAGAAGTACTACCGCGTGGACTACAACCAGTTCATCAATGCCGAAGGCACCCAGCTGGTGCTCTATGGCACCCGTTACCGTGCCGACCCACGCGCCAGCCTGCAATTGGGCAACGGCCTGGAGCTGGATCCGCACCGCGAGAACGATCGCTTTTCCATCGGCCTCACTCACCCGTTCATTGCCTCGCCCAACGAAATGCTCAGCGCAGGCGCACGCTTGTATGCGATCAACGACAAGACCCGCTACAAGGTCAGCGGCACCTCGCTGATCCTGGATGAAAAAACCAATACCCGCGCCGTGGCCTTCGAAGGCGACTGGAGCAAATCCGACCCACGCCAGCTGCGCATCCTCAGCGCCGGGGTGTACCAGGGCATCGATGGCATGGGGGCGAAGACCGATAACAAGCTGGACCTGGACTTCTTCCGCCTGCGCCTGGCCGGGGTGCAGAGCGACAAGTTTCTCGACAATTGGCAGGGGGTGATGTCGGCCGCGCTGTATTGGACCGATGACACCGTGCCGGACAGCGAACGCGCGACCTTCGGCGGGCAGAACTTCGGCCGTGGTTACCCGGACGATCAGGGCCTGGGCGACAAGGGATGGGGCGTGGCCTACGAGGTGAACTACAGCTTCTATCGCGAAGGCGCCTGGGTCAGGGTGCTGCAACCCTACGTGGTGCTGGACCGGGCGAAGACCTGGTTCAACGAACTGCAGGTCAAGGGCAGTGATATGTCTTCGGCCGCAGCCGGCCTGCGCTTCGGTGACGCCAAGTACTACAACATCGCCCTTGAGGTCGCCAAGCCGATGTCTGATGAAGCCCTGGACACTTACAACCGGCGCCCACGCTATACCTTGAGTTTCAGTTACCAGCTTTAGTTGAACACCCCCACAAAAACAACCCGCGCCAGGCGGGTTGTCTTGTTGTTATTCATTCATAGGTTACAGATGGTTTTCCCAGGAACCTGAGTAGCCTGTTGGTACTTGAAAGTATCGACAGGCTTACAAACTTTTGCGCTCGCTCCCAACTAGCCGACACCCAGCCAGTGCATCATCCGCATCTAGTGAGGCCCCACCAAGTGCAACTTTGGCTGGGGAAACAAGTTGTCGAGGGTTTCCAGCAGGCGCACGTGATAGATGGGTTTGCGAAACAGATCCAGTACCTGGAGTCGCAGCAGATCGCTGACATCATCCATGTCGGCGTGCCCGGACGTGACAATCACCGGCAAGTGCTGGCGCGAGGTGTGCTCGCGCAGGCGCCTGATCAACGACAGGCCGCTTTCCTCGGGCATGCGCAGGTCGGTAATGACCAATGCGATATCCGGATGGCGCGTGAGGTGGGCCAGGGCGAGTTTTACCGAGGTTGCGGTGAAGCAGCAAAAGCCTTCGCCTTCCAGCAGCTCGGCCAGTTCAAGCACTGCATCTTCCTCGTCGTCCACGAGGAGAAGCTGCTGGCGTGGAGACGATGAAGCAGTCATGAGCAACACCTTGGCGCTGAATAGTGGGAGACCTTGATAACAGGAAACAATCGACCTCAAGGCACCGTTGGTCGCGTCACCGCTGTGCCTTGCAGAGCCACCAGCAGGTTGTTGAATATCGCTACAACGCGGTCGCCCACGGGGGTCACGAAGACCAATACCACTACCGCGACCATGGCGATCACGATTGCATACTCAATCGCAGAGGCGCCTTCGGTGCCTAGCAGCCAAAAGCGCATGCGCAGTACAAGATAGTCAAGGATCATGGACAGACCTCGTAGCGACCAACCAGCCGGTAACCCGATGCTCCCGGCTGATTACATCATCAAGATCAACGAGCGGCTGTCATGGCGTCGGACGAGTGACCGCAGTTCCTCCCAGGGCGACCAGAACGTTGTTGAAAATGGCCAGGACCCGCGCGCCCATCGGGGTGACGAAGGCCACCACGATAACCGCCACCATCGCTACCACAATCGCATATTCGATCGCTGAGGCACCTTCGGTTCGGTCGAAGAAAAGACGTGCTCTGAGTATCAGATATTGAAGAATCATCTTACTTCTCCTTGCGCCAAGGGCGCCGATATAACACTACTGCGCTGCAACATTAACCTTCGTTGCAACCAGAGCATTGTCAACAATCGGCCGACCTACAACTGTAAGAACTGATTAATCACTAAGTATTAATTGGAAGGTTGACGCCAGAAAACCTTGATTCAATGGCGCTCATCATACTTTCGTTAGTTATTTTCAAAGGAGTAATGGCGTTTCGTCCTAGCTGGGCTACCTTCAAATAGCGAAATAGTTGCATGTTCATAGCTGCCTTATTTGCGATGTCGAGTCATTTGCAAGCGCAAGGCGTAGTAGTGCAGCAGGAAAGGGAGAACCTAATATGAACAGTCGCGTCACCATGATTCTGGCTGGGCTGCTGCTGTTGGGTGCAGTCTTCGTCGGTTACTGGGGCCTGGTTGTCAGCCGCCAGCCTCCACCGCCAGCCCCGGTCGCCCAGCCCGCCACCCCTGGCACCGTGGAAAAAACCGTCGCCACCGCCGAGGACCAGACCCGCCAACCCGTGGTGGTCCTGGCCCATGATGTGCCGCCGTTTGTCGCCCTCAGCGCTGCCGACCTGACCCTGGAGCGGCTGCGCACCGTGCCGCCCGGCAGCCTTACCAGCATCGACCAGGCCGTCGGGCGCACGCCCTGGCGAGCTTTGGCCGGTGGCACCTGGCTCAGCGACGAAAGCTTCACCACCGGCGGCGCCCTGGCCCGCATGATCCACCCCGATGAACGCGCCCTGGCAGTCGCGGTAGACGAGGTGATAGGCGCCGCAGGCCAACTGAGCCCGGGGGATTACGTCGATGTGCTGCTGTTCCTGCGCCAGGACGCGACCAACCTCCAGCAATCGGCACAGATTGCCGTCCCGGCGATGCGAGTGCTGGCCGTCGGCGACCAACTGGGCCTGACCAATGACGGCAAACCGGCATCGCCGGCGCTGAGCGCCGATGAACGAATCAAGCAGGACCAACGGCGACTGGCCGCACGCACGGTGGTGCTGGCAGTGCCTGAACAACTGCTGAGCCGGATGATGCTCGCGACCCAGGTCGGCACCCTGCGCCTGGCCGTGCGCAGCAGCGAGGAGCAGCGCCTGGCGCGCTACTGGGCCGGGGATCAGGACTCCCAGGCCACTATCGATGCCGCCAACAGCAACCTGTTCCAGTTCACCCAACTGGCCCTTGGCAGCGGCCCCGCGAGCCCGGCAACACATGGCGGCGGAACCCGTCGTGCGGTCGAGGTGATTCGCGGTAACCAGGTCACTCAACAAACTCCCTGATTGAGCAAGGATGCACACATGCGCAGTCGTTCCATGCTGATGTCCCACGCCGCACTCCTGACCCTGATGCTGGCCAGCCTGCCTCTGGGCCAAGTGCTGGCCGCCAGCGCCGCAGGCTGCGGCGGCCTGGCGCCGTTACCCGCCGTACTGCAAATCGGCGAAGGCCTGCAGCAGGAGCTGCAATCACCGGTGGCCATCACCCGGCTGGCGGTGGGCGACCCGAAAATCGCCGACGTCCATCCCAACGGCGACAAGGCATTCCTGCTGACCGGCATGGCACCGGGCGCCACCACCCTGATGGTCTGGACCGCCTGCGCCAGCACCCCGCGCCAGAGCATGGTGTTCGTCCAGGGCCGGGCGACGACCGACATGACCGGGCGCGTCGCCCTGGCCTCGCAAGACCCGCTGCTGCCAAGCCAGGTCCAGACCGATATCCGCTTTGTCGAGGTCAGCCGTACCAAGCTCAAGGAAGCCAGCACCTCGATCTTCGGCCGTGGGAGCAACTTCCTGTTCGGCGCCCCGGGAACCATGCCCAATACCGGAGGTACCACCCCGACCTTTGGCGGCGCGCGAACCAATATTCCCCTGGACAACGGCAGCTTCAACCTCGGTTTCGGCAACGGCCGGGTGCTGACCCTGATCAACGCCCTTGAGGGCAGCGGCTTTGCCTACACCCTGGCGCGCCCCAGCCTGGTGGCCCTCAGCGGCCAGAGTGCGAGCTTCCTGGCCGGGGGCGAGATTCCGATTCCGGTGCCCAGTGCCGGCAGCGACAGCGTCACCATCGAATACAAGGAATTCGGCATCCGCCTGACCCTGACCCCGACCATCGTCGACAACCAGCGCATCAGCCTGAAAGTGGCCCCGGAAGTCAGCGAGCTCGACTACAGCAACGCCGTGACCATCGCCGGCACCCAGGTTCCGGCGCTGACCATACGCCGCACCGACACCAGTATTTCCCTGGCCGACGGCGAGAGCTTCGTCATCAGCGGCCTGATCAGCACCCGCAACAGCTCCCAGGTCAACAAATTCCCCGGCCTGGGCGATATCCCGGTACTGGGTGCGTTCTTTCGCGACACCAACATCAGCCGCGAAGAACGCGAGCTGCTGATGATCGTCACCCCGCACCTGGTGCAGCCGCTGGCGGCCGATGCGCGGCTGCCGTCCCTGCCCGGCGAGCGCCTGCGCAACTACGACCCGAACTTCTACCGCATGTTCTTCCTGGAAAACGGCAACTTCGATAAACGCAGTGGGTTATCGCAATGAGCCAAAGCCTGAGCCAGACCTTTCTCGCCATCACCCGCAACGACACCGACCTGGAGTGGCTGCAAGGCGCCCTCGCGCCCCTGGGCCAGGTGGTGAGTGCCGGCGGCGGCAGCCTCGACGAACTGCTGGCCCTGGTCGACGTCACGTTCGCCAACCTGGTGTTCATCGGCCTCGACCGCGAGCACGTCGTGGCCCAGTCGGCCTTGATCGAAGGCGCCCTGGAGGCGAAGCCGATGCTGGCCATCGTCGCGCTGGGCGACGGCATGGACAATCAACTGGTGCTCAATGCGATGCGTGCCGGCGCGCGGGATTTCGTCGCCTATGGCTCGCGCTCCAGCGAAGTCGCCGGCCTGGTCAGGCGCCTGAGCAAACGCTTGCCCCCGGTGGCGCCGAGCACCCTGCTCGGCGGCCTGACGGTGCTCTACGGCACCAAGAGCGATACCGACGGCGCCCTGATCTCCAGCCATCTGGCGCTGGTGGTGCAAAAAAGCGGGCAACAGACCCTGCTGCTGGACCTGGGCCTGCCGCCGGGCGACAGCCTGGCGCTGCTGGGGCTGGAAAGCTCGTTTCACTTTGGCGATGCCCTGCGCCACTTGCGCCGCCTGGATTCGACCTTGATCGACAGCGCCTTTACCACCGCCGAGGCCGGCCTGCGGATCCTCGCCTACGCGGCCAATGACGAGCCCCTCGACCGCACCAGCGCCGCCGAGCTCTACATGCTGCTCAGCGCCCTGCGCCAGCACTTCCAGCACATTGTGGTGAACCTCACCGGGCAGCCCGACAGCGAGGCCCTGCGCACGTTCGTCAGCCATTGCGACAAATTGCTGTGGTCCACCGATCAGAGCGTCCTGGACTGCCGACGCAACCTGGCGGTGCTCAATCTGTGGCGCGAAAAAGGCATGAAACTGGACCATGCACGGCTGCTGATAGACCGCTACCTGCGCAATGTCGCCCCGGACTCCGACACCCTGGGCAAGACCTTCGGCCTGGAGGTAATCGCAGCCCTGGCCCACAGCCCGGAGGTGCGCCTGAACGCCAAGAATCAAGGGGTCACCCTGTTTGAAATGGCCCCCCGGGAAAACCTCACCCAGTCCCTGCGCGTTCTTGGCGAACGCCTGGCCAAGCGCTCCGAAGGCCTGGCCAAACCCAAGTCCAACTGGTTCAACCGCATGCGAGGAGCCAAATGAACGGAGAGAAACTGTTCGGTGCACAATCGCGCGGCCCGGTCGGCAACACCGACCACGAAGGGCTGAAACTGGTCCTGCATCGCTACATCATCGACGCCATCGAAGAGTCCGGAAAAAACCTGCTGGAAGGCTCGCGGCAGAACCTTTCGCAGTTCGTCACCGACAAGGTGGCGGAGTACATCGCCCGTATGCACCTGGCGATTTCCCGCTATGAAATGGAGCGCCTGGCCGAAGAGATAGTCGATGAGCTGACCGGCTTCGGCCCCCTGGAGGTGTTGCTTCGGGACCCGGCCGTCACCGAAATCCTGGTCAACGGCCCGCACCGGGTGTTCGTCGAGCGCGACGGCGTGCTGCACCAGAGCGACCTGCGCTTCATCGACGCGCACCATGTCGAACGGGTGATGCAACGGATCCTCGCGCCCCTCGGCCGACGCCTGGATGAGTCTTCGCCTATGGTGGATGCGCGCATGCCCGACGGCAGCCGGGTCAATGCCATCATCCCGCCGATCGCCCTTGACGGGCCCTGCCTGTCGATACGGAAGTTTCGCAAGGACATGCTCAAGAGCGCCGACCTGGTGGCCATGCAGACCATCGACCAGGCGATCTTCGAGTTTTTCCAGGAGGCCGTGAGCAAGCGCTGCAACATCCTCATCAGCGGCGGGACCGGGACCGGCAAGACCACCTTGCTCAACATCCTCAGCCAGTTGATCAACCCACACCAACGCCTGGTCACCATCGAGGACGTGGCCGAACTGCAACTGGGCCACCCCCATGTGGTGCGCCTGGAAACCCGTCCGCCCAACGCCGAAGGCCACGGCGAAGTGAAAGCCAGCGACCTGATCCGCAACGCCCTGCGGATGCGCCCGGACCGCATCATCCTCGGCGAGATCCGCGGCGTCGAAGTGCTCGACGTACTGACCGCGATGAACACCGGCCACGACGGCTCCATGAGCACGGTGCACGCCAACACCGCCCAGGATGCCCTGCTGCGCCTGGAAACCCTGGTGGGCCTGACCGGGCGCCAGATCGCCGAACGCACCCTGCGCCAGATGATCTGTGCCGCGCTGGATGTGGTGATCCAGCTGACGCGCATGCCCGATGGCCGGCGCTGTGTCAGTGAAGTGGTGGAGGTGGTGGGGGTGCGCGATGACGTTTACGTCACCAACACCCTGTTTCGACTCGATCGACGCAGTGGCTTCGGCTTCCTGCGCGAGGCGATCAACCCGGCCGGCGACAAGCTGCGTCGCGAACATGACCTGAGCCTTAACTGAAGCGGAGCGAGCCCATGATCGGTCCCTTGCTGGCCCTGATTTGCCTGGTGCTCCTGGGCCTCTCGCTGTGGCTGTTCTACAACGGTATCCGCAAGACCAACACCGAAAAGGTGCTCAATCGCCTGGCCGAAGGACAACCGGAACTGGTACCGGAGAAAACCACCTGGACCGGCCTCGAACGGGCCTTCCTGCGGGCCGGCCTGGGGCGCCCCACCGAACGCCTGGGGCTGTGGCTGGCCCTGTGGGTGCTCGCGGTGCTGCTGGCCGTGGCAGCGGCGGGCTGGGTCGGCGCGCTGTGCCTGGTGCTGTTGCCGCCCCTGGCATTGCGCGCCTACGTCGCCTGGCTTTACAAGCGCCGGATCAAACGCATGATCGAGCAGTTGCCGCAGTTGCTCGATCACACCGTGCGCAGCCTGAAATCCGGACGCACCCTGGCCGATGCGGTACTGGGCAGCATCGACGCCAGCAGCCCGCCACTGAAAACCGCCATGGGCCGGGTCGAGCGCAACGTGCAACTGGGGGTCAACCTGCCGGAGGCGCTGCATGATTTTGCCGAGCTGTACGATCAGGACGAACTGCGCATGTTCGCCCTCGGGCTCAAGGTCAATCACCGTTATGGCGGCAACGCCAGCGAGCTGCTGGAGAACCTGATCAAGCTGATTCGCGAGCGTGACCAGGGCGCGCGACAACTGCGCGCACTGACCGGTGAAACCCGCATGACCGCCTGGGTCCTGGGCGCCTTGCCGTTGCTGCTGGTGGCGTACTTCATGGCCACCAACCCGGGCTACATGCTCGGCATGTGGAACGACCCCAGCGGCAGGACCATGCTGATCACCGCCATCCTCCTGCAAGCCTTCGGCTGCCTGGCGCTGTGGCGCATGTTGCGGAGTATCTGAGATGGCCCTCCTGGCAAGTGCCCTGCTGTTTCTCGGCGCCCTGTTGCTGGTCGCCAACAGCCTGCTGGAACAACGCCGGCGCGAACGCCAGGTGACCCAGCGTCTGCAAGGCCATATGGTGCGCGACAACCGCCTGAGCAGTTGGCTGCGGATACTGGGGGACAGCCGCTTCGGCCAGCGCTCGGTGAGCATCGACAGCGAGACCCTGACCCTGCTCAACCGCATGGGCTGGCGTCGCGCCAGCCAGCGCTCGCTGTTCGCCGCCTGCCAGATCGGCGTGCCGCTGCTGGTGCTGGGGGTGGCGCTGTTTGTCCAGGAAGTGCTGTTTCCCCAAGCCGACAACAAATGGCTGGCACCGCTGCTGGCGGCGGGTGCCGGCTACCTGATTCCAAAGCGGGCGCTGGCCTACCTGGCCAAGCGCCGGCAGAAACTGATCGCGGTCGAGGTCTCCACCTTTATCCCGCTGCTGCGCATACTGTTCGAGTCGGGCATGGCGGTGGAACAGGCCTTGCGCGTACTGGCCAGCGAAGGGCAAAAACTCCTGCCGCAATTGACCCATGAGTTGCGCCTGATCCTGACCCGGGTCGACTCCGGGCTGGAGCTGGGCCACGAATTGAACCAGACCGCCGTGCTGCTGGCGGTCGATGAATTCACCGACACCTGCGTGATCCTCCAGCAACTGATCCAGCAGGGCGGCGGCGCGATGAAATCGCTGCAGTCGCTCAAGCAGTTGCTCGACGACCGGCGCCTGACGCGCCTGCAGGAATACATCTCGAAAATGTCGGCCAAGATGTCGGTGGTGATGATGCTGTTTCTATTCCCGGCCTTGCTGATCGTACTGGCAGGGCCTGGATTCACCGCCATCGCCCGGGCTTTTGCTTCCTAGAGGGAACCTGATGAAAGTCATACTCGTCATGATTAGCCTGGCGCTGCTCAGCGGTTGTGCCACCAATGGACAAACACCCTGGGCCGCCCTGACCTCCTCAACCAGTTGCGCCAAGCCCAGCTCCGATCAGGAGCTGTCGCTGAGCCTGGCCGACGACATGGCCAATGAAGGCAAGCTGCACGCCAGCCTGGCCAACCTGCAGAGCCTGCCGGAAAACCTCGCTGAAGTGCGCCTGCGCAAGGCCAAGGTCTACCGGCTGCTGGGCCGCAGCGAAGCCGAGCCGCTGTATCGCAGCCTGCTGGGCACTTGCCTAGCGGCCGACGCCGAGCACGGCCTCGGGCAGATTGCCGCTGGCCGGGGCGATAACGGCCAGGCCCAGGCCCACCTGCAACGCGCCGCGCTGCTGGCGCCGACCAATGAGAAAATCCGCAACGACCTGGGCGTGGTCTACCTCAATCAACTGCGCCTGGAAGACGCGCGCTTCGAGTTCCTCACCGCCATCGAACTCAAGCAGAACGACCCACTGGCAGCGGTCAATCTGGTGACCCTGCTGATCTATCAGGACAACTGGAAACAAGCGGCCGAGGTGGTCAGCCGCGCCGGCCTGAGCCCCGAGCAGTTCAACCAGGCCCAGGAACGCGCGCAGAAACTCAAGGCGCCGGTCGGCAGTTCGCCAGCCAAGGGCCAGGTCGCCGTGGTCGACGACCCGTTGTCACCGAGTATCAAGTAAGCCAAAGGAGTGCTCATGATGAAGCCGCAGACTCTTTGCTGCATCGCCCTGCTGATGCTGCCCGTAGCCGCCCAGGCCATTGAGCCGGGGCCGGCCTCGGCCCAGCAACAGGAAACCGAAGGCTGGCTGCTGCTGCAGAATCGCAACAAGGTCGCCTCACAGATCCCGCAGACCGCCACCCCCACCGAACGCGAGTTGGCACTGCAGCGCTGGCTGAAAAAATACAGCTACGAGATTCCGGACTTCTACGATCCGGATGCAGGCGGCAAGGTGTCGACCAAATAAGCGGCAGGCAACGGTCAGGTATCCACTGCCCAGCCTGGGCAGTGGCCCGGCCTAGTGGGCGGTCACCCCGCGCTGGCGCAACCCCGAATTGCTCGGTGACAGCGCCAGGGCCAATTGGGTGCGGTTATGCATATGGGTCAGGCGCAGCACCTGGGACACATACAGCTTCACCGTGTTTTCAGTGATGCCCAGCTCACAGGCAATCTGATAGTTGGTCTGGCCCTTGCCCACCAGCCGCGCTACATCCAGCTGGCGCGGTGACAGTTGGTGGAAAATGGCCGGCATCTCGATGGCCTCGGCATCGCTGAGCGCCTCCGAGTCCTCGCCGCGAACGGTTTGCGGGGCGCGGCGCACCTTGTCGAGGTCCTGGTAGAGGTCGTCGATGGATTCGGAAAGAAATTGCAGCTTCTGGTTCAAGTGCCCCAGGTGCAGGTTTTTTTGCCGTTCCTGCAGGGCCACTTCCTGGCGTTGCAGGCCTTCGAGCAATTCGTCCAGATTGATTGGCTTCTGGTAGTAGTCGGCGATCCCGGCGCGCAGGGCCTTGATCACGTCCTGCTTCTCGGCGCGGCCGGTCAGCATGATGGCCTCGAACACCCGCTGTTTGCCGGCGATGCGTTGCAGCTCCTGCACCAGCTGGATGCCATCCAGGTCCGGCATATGCAAATCGCAGAGCACCAGGGAGATTTCGGCATCTTCGCTGAAACGCTCGATGGCCTCGCGGCTTGATTCACAGGGGACACTTCGGTAACCACTGCTGTCGAGAAACTCGCAGAGTTCTTCGACGATCAACGGTTGGTCGTCGACGACGAGCACCTTCATCTGCAATCTAGGCTTGTTCACATGTAACTCCATGCCTGGTCAGCCAGAGCCTGACCGCTCCTGTTCCGCCCGCAATAAGGGCGATACGCAAATTAAACCTAGACCTACTTTCCGACTATGTACATAGCGCTAGAGGGCACGGCGACTAGTGGATCCAAAGGACAGTCAAGACCATTCCCACCAGTACGAAAGGCGCGAAGGCGTATTTTTTTGACTGTTTTGGATCAAGATATTGCAGGCGCAACCTAAGTTTCTGACTTATATGGGGCCAGACTTTTGGCGCGAGCAGCACCCAGAGCAGGCTGCTGACTCCGGCACCGATAAAGGTGCCCAAAAGATACAGATGATCGGTCGCCAACCCCAACGCCGCCAGCAGCTTCACATCCCCCGCGCCCATGCGCGACATGGCGTAACCGGGCAAGGTGAACGCCAGGGCCAGCAGCAACGCCCAGCCGCCCTGCGCGGCATTGGCCCCCAGCCAGGTGCTGCCGGTCCACAGCAGGTAAACCAGGGCCAACGCCGCCGCCCCCAGGGTCAGGCTGTTGGCGATATGGCGTTGGTGGATGTCCTGCGCCGCGCATAGCGCCAGCCAGATAAACAGTACGAAATACGGCATCCGGTAAAAAACGTCCCTTTTGGTGGAATGGTCCTATGCTCATTATCAGGCAGCCATAGTCAGGGTAGACGCAGCCATGAAACCGAGCCTCCCCCGCAAGCAAAAAGGCGCCGTGGCGATTGAGTTCGCGGCGGTGTTCGTGATCTTTTTTGCCGTGTTTTATGGCCTGGTCAGCTACAGCCTGCCGCTGCTGATGATGCAGTCATTCAATGAGGCCACTGCCGAAGCCGTACGGCGCGCGGTGGCGGTCGACCCCAATACCGCCAACTACGGCACCACGGTGCAGAACCTCGCCAACTCGGTGATCGCCACCCAGCTGGCGTGGATTCCATCGGCCTTCAACTTCGCCGCCACCGATTACAGCTCGGTGTACAGCGGCGGCGTGCTGACCGTGAGCGTGAACTACCCCACCAGCAAACTGAACCAGGTGGTGCCGTTTCTGGTGCTGCCCGGGATAGGCACCGTTCCCAGCCTGCCAACCACCCTGACCGCCTCCTCGAGCCTGCAGTTTTGAGTTCAGGAGACACCCTGTTCGACCGCATCCTCGGTCGCCAGGCGGCCCCTGCCCCTCTCGTTGTCCCTCAGGCTATCGGCTTGCAGCTGCAACTCGATGCCCTGGGCCGGGTGCTGCATATGGCCGGCCCGTTGCGCCATGCCCTGGGGCAACAGGCGCCCAGCGAGCAGCCGCCGCTACTGAGCGAACTTCTATTGCCCCACAGCCGCACCAGCGTCGAAGGCATCCCGGCCGACTGGACCGGGCAGACCCTGGACCTGGACTTTGCGCGCCTGGGGGGCCAGGCCCTGCATTTGCGTGGCTGGGTCCAACCCTTGGCCGAAGGCTGGATCCTGCAATTGCTGGATATCGGCGACTTGCTTGAAGAGCGTGAGCAGGCGCGAGCCCGCGAGCACTGCCAGCAGTTGGCGGCGCAGATCAGCGAACAGTTGCGCCTGTGCAGCATGGCGCGCCTGCCCGAGGTGCTGAACGAGCAACTGCAGAGCCTGGCCCAGCGCTGGCGCGTTCCCTGTATAGCCCTGGCCCTGCTCGACGAGCAGGATCAGCGTTGGCAGATCCACGGTTATTACGCCGCCCATGACGCCCCCGAGCTCTGGCACGTCGGCCAGGTACTGGGCACCAGCCTCGACAGTTTGAGCGGCAACGCCCCGTTGCACCTGAGCCCGATCCATGGCCTCAGCGAGCACCCACGGCTGCTCAGCGCCTTCGGCCATCACGAGGGTTTCCTGGTGCCCTACCGCGACGACCACGGCCTGGCCGCCTGGCTGCTGTGTGCGCCGTATCCGGTGCAGCATCTGGCACCGCAGTTGAGTGATCGCGACTGGCTGATGCTGGCTGCGGCCCTGGCCGGCCCCTTGCTCGGGCGCCTGCGGGAACAACGCCACCATCAGCATCTGGAGCGCCTCGAAGCCTTGCAAGATCTGCTCGGCACCGGCTGGTGGGAGCTGTACCCACGCAGCGCCGAAGTGCAGTTGGCGCCGCAACTGACGGCCAGCCTGCAACTGGACACCGACACCACGCGCCTGCCCCTGGAAGACTGGTTGCAACAGGTGCACCCGGCCGATCGCCAGGAGCTGGGCAGCCGCTTGCGCGACCTCGAACAGGGCAAGCCGCTGGTGCTGTGCGTGCGCCTGCTGCGCCCGGATCCGAGCCTGCCGGCGATCTGGTATCGAGTCCAGGGCCAGGCCCTGGGGGTGGGTGAAACCCCGCGCCTGGTGGGGTTCATGCTCGACATCAGCGACATCAAGAACCAGGAGCAGCAGGCCGCTGCCGCCTGTGCCCGCTTGAACAACCTGATCGCCAGTTCGCCGGCGGTGATTTATGTACAGCGCTATGTCGAAGGCGCCCTGCAACCCAGCTTTTTCAGCGACAGCCTGCAGCCGCTGCTGGGCTGGACCCTGGCTGACTGCCAGAACGATTCGCTGCCGGAGCGCCTGCACCCGGATGATCGCGAGCTGTATTTCCAGCGCACCCGACACCTGCTGCGTGAAGGCACGGTGCGCAGCCGCTATCGCCTGCGCGACAGCCAGGGCCATTACCACTGGCTGCTGGACGAAGCCAAATTACTGCGCGACGACCTGGGCCTGCCGACCGAAGCGGTCGGGCTGTGGCTGGACGTCACCGAGGCGACCCAGAGCGCCGAGCAGGTCAGGCAGAGCGAGGAGCGTTACCGAATTTTGGTGGAAGATTCGCCAGCGATGATCTGCCGCTACCAGCCCGACCTGACCCTGACCTTCGGCAACCGGCCCCTGGCGGCGTACCTGGAGTGCGCGCCCGCCGAACTGCCCGGCAGCAACCTCGGACAGTGGCTGTCGGACGAGCAACGGGAGGCCTTTGTGCAGCGTATCGGCCGGCTCAGCCCCGACGTACCGGTGAGCACCGCGGAAATCAGCCTGCAACTGCCGGGTCGCGAACATGCCTGGTGGGTCTGGTCGGACCGGGGCGTGTTCGATGCCCAGGGCCGGCTACTGGAGGTCCAGGCCGTGGGCCGCGACAACACCGAAGTGCGCCGCTCCCAACTGCAACTGATGCAGAGCGCGAAGATGGCCACCCTCGGCGAAATGGCCACCGGCCTCGCCCACGAGATCAACCAGCCGCTGAACGTGATGAGCATGGCCATCGTCAATGTGCTCAAGCGCCTGGGTAACGGTGATGTGCAGGTCGACTACCTGCAGGACAAGCTCAAGCGCATCGACGCCCAGGTCCAGCGGGCCGCGCGGGTGGTGGACCATATGCGGGTGTTCGGCCGGCGCTCGGAAATCGAACAGCAGCCCTTCAACCCGGCGCAGGCGGTGGAGGGCACGCTGTCGTTGCTGGCTGAAGCCATGCGCGGCAAAGGGGTGGAACTGCGCATCAGCGACTTCGGTTTCGAGGTACAGGTCCAGGGTTATGCCGATCAACTGGAGCAGGTGCTGATCAACCTGATGGTCAACGCCCGGGATGCGTTGCTGGGCAAGCGCGAGAAACAGCCGGACTTCCAGCCCTGGATCGCCCTGCATGCCGAGCGTGATACACACAAGGTACGACTGTGGGTCGAGGACAACGGCGGCGGTATCGACCCACGCCTGCTGGAGCGGATCTTCGAACCGTTTTTCACCACCAAGCCGGTGGGCGTGGGCACGGGGCTCGGGCTGTCGGTGAGCTACGGCATCGTGGAAAACATGGACGGCTACCTGAGCGTCGAAAACGGCGCTGAAGGCGCGCGGTTCTGCATCGAACTGCCGATTATCCAGGCCGATCAGATCACCAGGTAAGCCTTGCCGGTCTGGCCACAGGTCAGGTTGGCGCCGACGTCGACCCCCAGCAGGCTGATTCCCAGGGATGACAACAGGTTGTTGAGCAAGGGATCGAGCACGGGGCTGATCACAGCGCTGATCAATGGCATCAGCAGGTTGGTGACACCACTGACCAGCCCGCCCACACCCGCGACTATCGAGCCCAGGGGGTTGGCACCCACCGGCTGGTAGGTCACCAGGTTGATTCCGGCCAGGGTGCTGGCCAGGCTGCCGACGATATTGCTGCTGGGGGCTGCGGTCTGGTAGCTCGGCGCCAGCTTGACGTTGGCCGGTATCGGGAACGGCGTACCGCTGGAATACACCAGGTCCTGGCTGGTCTTCACCACCGGGCTGTCGACCATAAGCCCAATCCCACCGGCGGCAAACGCCGTGCGTGCCGGGCCACAACTGCCGATGCCAAGGATCTTGTGGCAAGTCCAGACTCCCAGGTCGATCACTGGCAATGGCGTTACCGTGGGCTCGGCCGATGAGGAGAAGGCATTGGTCGGGTCGATCTTGCCGACCTTCAGATCAGCCAGCGAGGTGGTGGTATGCGCGGTCAGGCTCTTGGTTCCGACCGCCCCCGTCGGGCAGCTGTAATCAGTGACGTAGGTCACGCCGCCACCGGCATCCAGGGCGATGCTCAGTTGCGGCGATGGCAATAGCCTGGGGTCGATCTGATCGCAGCCCGCGCCCAGCAGGCAGCCCAGGGAATCGATGGTCGCCGCCAGGTTCAGGCTCAACAGGCTGTTGAGGGTCGGGGTCAGGTTGCCCACCAGCCCCAACAGGGCATTTGCAATCCCGGTGACCCCGGCCAACCCCGTGAGGTTGGCCGTGATCAGGGTGCGTACCTGGGCAGTGCGCACATAGATCCGGTTGGCCCCCAGGGGGTTGGCCTTGGCCAGTTTCGGATCGCCGAGGGCGGACAATTGCGGCGGCTCGATCACCTTGACCTGCACCGTGATGTTGGCCAACCCCAGCACGTTGACCGGCAAGGTCGCCGCCACCGCGCTTTTGCTGTTGGATAACTGCACCATCGCCTGCACCAGCTGGAACAATTGCAGACTGGCATCCAGCGCGGTCGTGGGCAGGCCGGTCTGCAGGTTGAGCAGATCACCGAGCTTGACCGGCGTGGCATTGGCCGCCGCCAGTTGCAGGTTGCCCAGGGCGGTCATCACATCGGCCGTCGCGCCATTGGCCTGAACCACCGTGGCCGCCGCCTGGATCAACTGGGTGACGGTCACCGTGGTGTTGAGCAACTGGGTGTAGTTGCCGGCGGCCACATTGAGGTTGATCGCCAGTTGATTGAGGTAACTGAGCAAGTTGATGTTGGTGTTGAGCAAGCCGGTCCAGCCCGCCGCCGTGACACTCACACTGCCGCCCAACAGCCCACCGACGATTGGATTGAGCAGATTCGACCTGGTGCTGTCGATCGTCGCCAGCGTGCTGCGAATGGTCAACTGGGCCACGGACGGCGTGGGCACGGCCGCCACAGCAGTGGCGGTGAGCCGGGTATTGAAGCTGGCCGGGCCGCCGGAAAACAGTGCGCCGATGCCGGCGGCGACGCTGGTGGAGACCGCGTCGCTGGCAATCACCCGGACCGCCGAGGACTGAGTGGCATCCACCGCGTAGGTACGCAGGTTGTTGGCACCGGTCACCAGCGAGCCACAGGTGGTCACCAGGGTGGTATCGGCGTCGACGACAAAGCCGTTGCGTACCGCGCTTTGCCCGGCGTAGGCGGCAGCCGTCAGCCCGGACAGGCAGTTGCCGCCACGGCTCACGGCTTCCAGCGCGGCGTTGTCGGCGACCCGTTGCAGCTTGCGCTGCTCCATGTACAGCCGACCGCTGTCGATCACCAGCAACATGAACAGCAGCGCCAGACCCAAGGTCACCGCCGCTATCAGGCCGATGGCGCCACGTTGGTGGCCCGGCCCGGAAAACTGCACACACCGATACACGGAGCACTCCTTTACCGGCGCTATGCCGGGTGCCATCTCCCTGGATGCTCAGCAGTGTAGTCAAGCCCGTGACAGCGCGCAGGCAAGGGGCCGACGCAGGCGACTGGCGGCGCCTGCGGGCGGGTGGGAAGGCTTAGCGGGGCGGGTAGTTGCTCAGGATGCGGGCCACGGTGGTACGCACTGCGGCGCTGCGGTCAGCCGGATTCGGCGTGCTGCTGAGCATCTGCTCATCGCTGCCGCGCCATACCAGCTTGCCGTCCTTGCCATCGAGCAGGTCGATCTGGATGGTCGCCACCTTGTAGGTGATATTGCGCGTCTCGTTGTACATCGGCCCGCCCCAGTAGCCATTCCAGGGGCCACCCCAGCCACCGCCGTAGTTGGTGGTGACTTGCTGCTGGCGGTCTTCGACGATCAGGTAGGCCTGCACATTCAGGTCAGCCCGGGTGCCCGCCGCGGCCGGACGCAGGCCACGCTGGTCCAGTTGGTCGGCCACCGCCTGGCGGATGCGCTGCTCGGTGAGGTCACTCTTGATTCGTGGGTCATCGGGCCGGTACTGCAGGCCGGGTTCTTTCCAGCTCCAGTTGCGGTAGGCGCCAAAGTCGCGACTGGCGTCGAAGTCATGGTTGATCTGGTTGGCGGCGCAGGCACTGAGCAGCACGGCAACGACCAGTAAAGCGAGACGACGGAACATGATTTTTCTCCGGTTCAAGACAGGGACCTGAACAGTTGCCACTAGCTGGGAGGATACGCCTGCATGGCCTTTTCCACAGCCTCGCGCAACGCATCGGCGCGTTCGCTCAAGCTGCCGCGGCTACTGGTCTCGGCGCTGGCACTCCACACCGGCTGCCCGGTGCCGCCGTCGAACAGGTTGACCCGCACCACGACCACTTCCACCTCGTAGGTGCGCACCACCGGCACGCTGCCGTACATCCCGTAACCATTGCCGTAGCGGTTATAACCGCCATAGCCGCCATAACCGTAGTCGTCCTGCACCTGGCGCAGGCGCTTCTCCAGATGCAGGTCGGCGCTCACCCATAGGTCGGCCGGCCGGTTGTCATGCACCGGGCGCAAGCCGCGCTGATCCAGGGCATTGCTCACCGCTTCGGCGACCTGGGCCGAGTCGGCCCAGGCCGAACCGCTGGGCAGGCGCCCGTTGAGCCAGGCCCAATTGCGGTAGCGTCCGTAGTCACGCTGCGGCGCCGGGTAGGCGCTGCGGTCGAAGGTGGTGGCCGCTTGCGGCGGCGCCGGCGGTATCGGCGTGGAGCTGGCAACGTAAGGGTTGCTGCCCTGGCAGGCGGCAAGCCCGGTGCACAACAGGATCAGAGCAAGACGGCGGTTCATTTTGCGCTCCGTTAGACCGGACGACACATCCAGTGCAGATAACGCCCAAGCCCGGCAAAGCCTGGGTGACGACGGTGAGCCAGTTCCATTTCCAGTAAATCCACCAGCTCGGCACGGGCCTGGAACTCCACCGGCATGTAGTCGTGGAACACCCGCACCCCGCTCTGGGTTTCGACCGTCCACAGGCCCTCAAGTTGCGCCGCCAGTTCCCGCGGATCAAGGGGCTGCTGCGGGGTCAGGCTCTGCTTCTCGCCGGCCATGTCGTTGCTGCGCATCTTGCGGAAGTGGCCCTTGAGCAGGTTGCGGTAAATCAACGCATCGCGGTTATAGAAGGCCAGCGACAACCAGCCATCGCGGGCCGTCAGTTGATGCAGCACCGGCAGGATCGCGTGGGGCTCGGCCAGCCATTCGAGCACGGCATGGCACAGCACAAGGTCATAGGGTTCGGTGAGCTGGCCCAGCAGTTCCTGCCACGGCGCCTGGATAAAGGTCGCCACCTGCCCGGCATCGGCGAAACGCTGGCGCGCCCCTTCAAGCATCGGTGCCGCGGGTTCGGCCAGTGTCACCTGATGCCCGCGCTCGGCCAGCCACAGCGACATATGCCCCAGCCCGGCGCCGATATCCAGCACCCGCAACGGGCGATCCGGCAGCACCTCGGCAAGGTCCGCCTGCAACACCGCCAGGCGAATCGCGCCCTTGGCGCCGCCGTAGATTTTTTCGGCGAAACGGGTCGCCAACTGATCGAAATGACGGTCGCTCATCAGCTGAACCGCCGTTCGCTGTCCGCCAGCTTGCTGCGCACCACTTGTTCCATGTCCAACCCCAGCTCGCTGCACAGCAGCAATAGATACAGCACGATGTCGCCGACTTCCTGGCCGGCATGGGTCAGCTTGTCGGCAGGCAGTTGGCGGGACTGGTCTTCGCTCAGCCATTGGAAGATTTCCACCAGCTCGGCCATCTCCACGCTGGCGGCCATGGCCAGGTTTTTCGGGCTGTGAAATGGCCGCCAGTCATTGCGGTCGCGAATGGCGTGCAGGCGTTGGGTCAGTTCGTCTAGGTTCATCGGGGTCTCCTGAAGGCGTATAGCTTCCGGGGGATGGCCATGGGACGCAAGCACCGCGCACTATCGCCGGGCCGGCACCTGCTACAGAATGCCCGGCAGCTGTCGCGCTCTAGCGGTTCTATGCTTGAAGGGAACTCGGCAGCCGATCCAACGGCCCAAGGCACAGACCCGGCAAGCACGCCGCTCACTGATCAGGACACCCCCATGCAGGTAGAAAGCTTTTTCGAATGGCTCGGCCAGGCGCTGGGCTCAGTCATCCGTTTTATCGTCGATGGCCTCAGCGGCTTGTTCAACGCCCTGACCCACGCCGGCGGCAACTTCGTCGACGGGCTGTCGCGGACCCTGGGCATGGACACCTCGATCATCAGCATCGCCGCGCTGATCATCGGCCTGATGCTGCTGTACTCGGCGGTGCGGGCCTTTATGCGGGCCTCGATCATCATGGGCATCATCTGGCTGATGCTCGGCCTGTGGCTGTTGAGCTGGGTCGTCCACTGAGCCACGGCCTGAGCCGCGCCCACCGGTAAATGCCCTCCGACCGCCGCGACGAGGTGCGCTGCGGCTACAATGCCCGCTCTCGCAAGGAGCCTGCATGCCCCCCCTGATTAACGACTGGCGCCACCGCCCGACCCACCGGCGGGTCTGGGCGCTGGCTGCGCCGATGATTCTCTCGAATATCTCCGTGCCCCTGGTGGCCCTGGTCGACAGCACCGTGATCGGCCACCTGCCCCACGCCCACCAGCTGGGCGCGGTGGCGGTCGGCGCCAGCCTCTATACCTTCCTCGCCTGGGCCATGGGCTTTTTGCGCATGGGGGCCACCGGCTTTGCCGCCCAGGCCGCCGGGCGTGGCGACGGCGCCGCGCTGCGGCAGATTCTGCTGCAAGGCCTGTTGCTGGCCATGGGGCTGGCGCTGCTTTTGGGGATGATCGGTGTTCCCCTGAGCGGCATGGCCTTGCAGTTGATGCAGCCCTCGGCGGAACTCGACCAGATGACCCGCGCCTTTTTCCACACCCGGCTCCTTGGGTTGCCGGCGGCCCTGGCCAGTTTCGCCCTGGTCGGCTGGTTCCTCGGGACACAGAATGCCCGGGCGCCGCTGGCGATTCTGCTGAGCACCAACCTGGTGAACATCGCCCTCAATCTGTGGTTCGTGCTGGGCCTGGATTGGGGCGTGGTCGGCTCGGCGCGGGCTTCGGTGATCGCCGAGTGGACCGGTGCCCTGATCGGCCTGGCCATGACCCGCCCGGCCCTGCGCGCCTACCCGGGGCAGATTGCCTGGCAGGCGCTGCGCCGCTGGCACAGCTGGCGCCCACTGCTGGCGGTCAATCGCGATATCTTCATTCGCAGCCTGGCCCTGCAATCGGTGTTTTTCCTGATCACGGTCCAGGGTGCGCGCCTGGGGGATGCCACGGTGGCGGCCAATGCCCTGCTGCTTAACGGGCTGCTGCTCACCGCCCATGCCCTGGATGGCCTGGCCCACGCGGTCGAGGCCCTGTGCGGCCACGCCATCGGCGCCCATGATCGACGCGCCCTGCGCCGCTCACTGGTGGTCGCCTGCGGCTGGTCGCTGCTGGCCAGCCTGGGGTTTGCCGCGCTGTTCCTGCTGGCCGGCCATCTGTTTGTCGAGATGCAGACCAACATCCCCGAGGTGCGCCAGACCGCCTTTATCTACCTGCCCTACCTCGCCGCCCTGCCGCTGATCGCGGTCTGGAGCTACCTGCTCGACGGCCTGTTCATCGGTGCCACCCGCGCCCGCGAGATGCGCAACGGCATGCTGCTCAGCGTGCTGATGCTGCTGCCCTTCGCCTGGGCTCTGAGCGGTTTCGGCAACCACGGCCTGTGGCTGACCTTTTTGCTGTTCATGGCCCTGCGCAGCCTGACCCTGGCGGCCTTTGCCTGGCACCTGGAGAAAACCGACGGCTGGTTCGCCAAGGCTCACTGAGCAGGCGTGGCGCCGACGAACTCGGTCACCCGGTCGAGCACCGGCGCCAGGCCGCGCAAGGGTCGCGACAGCGCCGCCACCAAGGTCCCGTGATTGGTTCTGGAGAAGTAGAACTCCTGCACCGGCACCCCTGCCCGGCGCAACGTATTGGCCAGGCCGCCGGTGTTGCGTTGCGGGTTGACCAGGGCGTCCTGGTTGGACGCCATCAACAGCGCAGGCGGCGCCCCGCGGCTGACATGGTTGATGGGCTGCGAGTCGGGCGGCGAATCCGGGTAGAAGAACACCGGGCGCACGTCCTGGTTGGCGATCGGCAAAAAGTCATAGGGGCCCGCGAGGCCGATCCAGCCCTTGATCAGCGCCGGGCTCAGGCCCTGCGCCGCCAACAAGCTCGGGTCCAGGGCCAGCATCGCCGCGTTATAGGCACCGGAACTGTGACCCATCAGATACAGGCGCGTCGGGTCGGCGCCGTAATCGGCGATATGCCGGTAGGTCCAGGCCACCGCTTGTGCCCCGTCCTGCAAAAACGCCGGGTAACGCACTTGCGGGTACAGCCGATAGTCGGCCAGCACCACCACCATGCCCCGTGAGGCCAGGGCCTCGCCGACAAAACCGTAGTCTTCGCGCGAGCCGCTGTTCCAGCTGCCACCGTAGAAAAACACCACCACTGGGGCATTCGGCGCCGCTGATCTGGGCTGATAGATATCGAGCTTCTGCCGCGGATCGCTGCCATAGGCAATCCCGCTGACTTTGCTGAACGAACTGCCGGGGGTCAGGGCATTGAGCACCTTGAGCGGCGAGCACCCGCTCAGTATCGCCATCAGCACCCCACTGACCGCCAGCAGCCACACCCGCATGCGTTTGTTCGACATCGCGCTCCCCCAGGTTCGGTGGTTCGGGCGCCAGGCCCTATGCAGCAGGCTAGCTGGCGTTCAGGGATGCACAGGCAAAAAAAATCGCGGTCTGCGCCGGCACCTACAAGGTAGGAGCCGGCAAAGACCGCGATCGTTCAGCCGTGTAAGGGCTTTATCAGCTCGACAGGTACGACGAGCGGGTCAGGCCCAGACGCAGGGCGTCGAGGAACTGGGTGCGCTCCGAGGCACTGATCTTGGCGCTGGCGCATTTGTCCCGGTAGTGGGTCATCAGCTCTTCGGGCGACAAGTGCACGTAGCGCAGCATGTCTTCGATGGTGTCGTGGGTTTCGATCCCCGCGCTGTACACCGAGCCGTCGGCCTTCTGATAGATATTCACCGAGTCGGTGTCGCCGAACAGGTTGTGCATGTCGCCAAGAATTTCCTGGTAGGCGCCCACCAGGAAGATCCCCAGCAGGTAGTCCTCGCCTTCTTTCAGGGCGTGCACTGGCAGGCTGGTCTCGATGCTCTGCTCGTCGACGTACTGCTTGATCTTGCCGTCGGAGTCGCAGGTCAGGTCTTGCAATACGGCGCGGCGCAGCGGCTCTTCGTCGAGGCGGTGCAGCGGCAGGATCGGCAGCACCTGGCCGATGGCCCAGGTGTCGGGCAGGCTCTGGAACACCGAGAAGTTGCAGATGTACTTGTCGGCCAGCTTGTCGTTGAGCTCGTCCAGCACCTGGCGGTGGGAACGCTGGCGGGCTTTCAGCGAGTTGTGCAGGCGACGGCACACGGCGAAATAGCACTGCTCGGCCAGGGCTTTTTCCGCCAGGGTCAGCTTGCCGTCGGCGTACTGCGCCGCCACGTCACTCATGTAGTGGGTCGCGCGCCAGTAGGTCTCGGTGACCATCTCGATATCGGTCGGGCCCAGCAGGTCCACCAGCCATTGCACGGTTTCCGGCAGGCTTTCCTTGTTTTCGATCAGCGGAACGTCGTCGTTGTGTTTCTCGACGTCGGTCACCTGCACCACCAGCATGGCGTGGTGCGCGGTCAGCGAGCGGCCGCTTTCGGAGAAGATGTTCGGGTGCGGCAGGTTCTGCGCATCGCAGAATTCCTTGAGCATGCCCACCACCACGCCGGCGTAGTCGTCCATGTCGTAGTTGATCGAGCTGGCGTTGCGCGAGTGGGTGCCGTCGTAGTCCACGCCCAGGCCGCCGCCGACGTCGATGTGGTCCACCGGCAGGCCGAGGTTGCGCAACTCGCCGTAGTAGCGGATCGCTTCCTTGAAGCCGTGCTGGTAGTCCGCCAGGTTGGCGATCTGCGAACCCATGTGGAAGTGCAGCAGGCGAATGCCCTGGTCCAGGCCGGCCGCGCGGAAGCGCTCGACCACCGACAGCAACTGCGCCGCCGACAAACCGAACTTGGACTTCTCGCCACCGGTGTCGGCCCATTTGCTCGACGCCAGGGACGACAGGCGCACCCGCAGGCCGACCTGGGGCTTGACCTTGAGGTTGGCGGCTTCTTCGATCACCAGGCCGACTTCGGACTCTTTCTCGATCACGATAAATACGTTGTGGCCCAGCTTCTGGCCCATCAGCGCGAGGCGGATGAACTCACGGTCCTTGTAACCGTTGCAGACGATGGTGCCGCCCTTCGGCGCCAGGGCCAGGACCGCCAGCAGCTCGGGCTTGGAGCCGGCTTCCAGGCCGATCGAGACGTCCTGGGTGGCGATGATGTTTTCGATCACCGCTTCCTGCTGGTTGACCTTGATCGGGTACAGCGCCGTGTATTTGCTCTGGTATTCCAGGCGCTCGATGTTCGAGTCGAAGGCACCGGTCAGCTGGCGCACGCGGTCCTGCAGGATATCCGGGAAGCGCACCAGCAGCGGCAAGGACAGGCCGCTTTTGCGCAGCTCGTCGACTTGCTCGTAGAGGTCGATGGGCGAGCTGTTCGGGCCGTTCGGACGAACTTCGACGCGACCGGCGTCATTGATCGCGAAATACCCGGCCCCCCAATGGCGAATCCCATAAACACTGCGGCTGTCCGCAACTGTCCATTGGCTGCCATCGTCTTTGCGTGTGCGTCGTACGGACATCGAAGTCCCCTATAAAGAAGTCATAGAGCGCCAACCCTATCGAAGGCTGGCGCAGTCTAAAGAATGAAAATGACGATTAGCCTGCAACGAGGGGGTAGACCTCAGTTGCCGTGCCGAGTTTAGAAACCGGTCATGAACAGGCTCTGTGAAAACCATGGAGACGACGCACGAGCCGCAATGAACAGGCTGCATCAAGTCGAGGGGGTGGTTTTCACAGAGGCTGCTAGCCGCCGGACTTCTTCGCTTTGAAACCGTGTTTGATCAGCTCGGCCAAGAGTAGCTCGACATGATCACCCTGGATCTCGATCACGCCGTCTTTCAACGCGCCACCGGTGCCGCAACGCTTTTTCAAGCTCGTTGCCAGATCCTTGAGCGCGTCTTCGGCCAGGGGCACGCCGGTGATGGTGGTCACCGTCTTGCCGCCACGGCCCTTGCTTTCGCGACGCACGCGAGCAATGCCGTCGCCGGCCGGGATAGCGGTTTGTTTGCAGATGCAGGCTGCCACCGGCTGGCTACAGTCCGGGCAATGTCGACCTGCGTCGGTGGAAAATACCAGGCCACCAAGGGCGGCGAAGGATGCGGCTTTTTTGGCCACCGGCAATCCTCTTGGGAGGACAAAGACTGGTCGAAGCACAAGGCCGTGCCATCGACCGCGAAGCCCCACTCAGGCAGGGGCAGCGCTACTGGACCGGGGCGCCGATAAAAGCACCGCCGGTTCAGCTTGAAAAGTCGCGCAGTGTAACGGCAAAAAGCCCCGTTGCTAAGAGCCAATCAGCGTCAATTTATGCAACTTTAACGACGTCGGGCCAGATAGCGTTGCAGGGCCGCCAGGGAGTCCGGGCAATAGGGCTTTTCCTGGATTTCCTGCAGCACCACATCGATCGGCAGAAACCGCGCCTCCAGCACCTCTTCGGGCTGCAGGCGCAAGGGGCCGTCCCACACCGCGGAGAACGCCGAGCACCACAGACGGTTGCCGGTGTCCTCGAAGTAAAAGTGGTCATGGGCGGTCAGCTCGACGCCGCCCACCCCCAGCTCTTCTTCCAGTTCACGGGCCGCCGACTCGGCGTAGGTTTCAGTGGCGAGCACCATGCCCCCTGCCGCCACGTCCCAGTAACCGGGGTAGATGGCCTTGCTCAGGGTACGGCGGTGCACGCACAGCTCACCGGCAGAGTTGAACAGCAGGATATAGGTGCCGCGGCCGATCAGCCCGCGCTCGCGCAACTGCGAGCGGACCATGGCCCCGAGCAATTGGTCTTCACCGTCGACCCAGGCGATATGTTCGGCATCCGAGGCCGCACGGTGCGCGGCCTCGTCGTGGGAGGCGGACATGAATCAGCCCTGGTTCAGCAGTTGACGCAGGTCGATGACTGCGGCGTTGGCGCGGGAAATATAGTTGGCCATGACCAGCGAGTGGTTGGCCAATACCCCGAAGCCGCTGCCGTTGAGGATCATCGGGCTCCATACGGGCTCCTGGGAAGCCTCCAGTTCACGAATGATCTGACGCACGCTGACGGTGGCGTTCTTCTTCGCCAGCACGTCGGCGAAATCGACCTCAATGGCGCGCAACAGGTGCGACAGCGCCCAGGCCTGGCCACGCGCTTCGTAGAACACGTTGTCGATCTGCATCCACGGGGTCTCGACCACTTCTTCATCGACCTGCGGCACCTGGCCCACGGCCGGCGCTTCGGTTTTCAGCGACGTATTGAGCTTGACCCGGCCCACGCTGGCCGAAAGACGCTGGGACAGCGAACCCAGGCGGGTGCCGACGTCGCCCAGCCAGTTGTTGAGGTTGTCGGCGCGGGCATAGAACAGCGCGCCCTTCTGGTTCGGATCGGACAACCGAGCCTGGTAGCGGCTCAGGGAATTGATGCCATCCTGATATTCCGATTCGCTGGACGGCAGCACCCAGCTCTTGTTGTCGAAGTTGAAGCGCGGCTCGGCCTTGGCCAGGTCGGCATCTTCAGCGGACTGCGACTGCGAACGGGCGAAATCCTTGCGCAGGGCGCGGGTCAGGTCGCGGACCTGGACCAGCACGCCGTATTCCCAGCTCGGCATGTTGTCCATCCACAGGCCCGGCGGAAAACGGTCGTTGGAAATATAGCCACCCGGTTTGTCCAGCAGAGTCCCGGCCACGGTCTTCAGGGTTTCCACCGTGGTGTAGCCGATGACCATCTGCTTGCCTTCTTTCTCGGCGGCGATCTGGGCGTTCTGTTGCACCGGAAACAGAGCCGGCTCCTGGCTCCAATACCAGCCCAGGGCAATGGTCACCAGCAGGTAGAGCCCCACCAGAGTGGCCAGGGCGCGGCTGAACAGCAGGCCACCGAAATAGCTGCGTGTCGCCGACTTGGGTTCGGCAGCACGATCCGGCGCGCTGCCTGCGCGATTCTTCCAGTCCAGCATGGCTATATCCTTTCAATCACTTGAGTTCATCGGTTCGACCACAACCCTACTCCATCGTGCCGGGCACCGAGCGGATTAATCGCCCGTAACCCTGAGCACCGCCGCAGATCGACGCGCCACTATAAATGAAGCACAGCCCACAGCCTATGCGACCAATCGGTCGCAAAATGAATCAGGCCGCTTTGCAGATTATTGACGTACGACACTCATAGGATTGAAAAGAGGTGCTAGCATAGAGCCACCAGTCGACCTCAGCATGCAGCCTAACTAGTAGTCAGGATATGACCGAGCCAGAAGACCCCAGCCGTGAGCGCCTCAAGCACCACTTTGCCCAGCGGGTAATTCATCAGGCACGTCAGATTCTTGAGATATGGCAACGCCTGCAACGCAGCGAATGGTCCACCGCCGACATGTCCGAACTCAGTGAGGCCAACCTGCGCCTGCTGCGTTTCGCCGAACGTTTCGAACAACCCGAACACAGCCAGTTGGCCCGCAGCATCAGCGATTCGCTGAGCGCCGTGGATGCCAATCGCGGACGCCTGAGCAGTGGCCTGATCACTGACCTCAACCGCCTGATGCAGCGCCTGTCGCGCACCGGCCTGCGCCACGGCGACCAACTGGAACAAACCTTCCTGCCGCCCCTGCGCAAGCCGATCTACGTGATGCTGCAAGACCACGATCGCGCCGAGCGCCTGGCCAAACAGCTGGAGTTCTTCGGCCTCAGTGCCCAGTCCCTGGACAGCGTCGATGGGTTTCGCGCTTCCATGGTCGAGCGCCTGCCGGCAGCGATCGTCATCGACGTCGACTTCAGCGGCACCGGCCAAGGCCTGAAACTGGCCGCCGAAGCCCAGGAAGGCCTGGCACACAAACTGCCGCTGCTGTTTTTCAGCCTCCACGAAACCGACACCCCGACCCGCCTCGCGGCGGTGCGCGCCGGCGGCCAGGAGTTCCTCACCGGAACCCTGGAAGCCTCGAGCCTGCTGGAGAAAATCGAAGTCCTGACCTGCGTCGCCCAGTACGAGCCGTACAAGGTGCTGATCATCGACGACTCGCGGGCCCAGGCCATGCACACCGAGCGCCTGCTCAACAGCGCCGGGATTGTCACCCGCACCCTGATCGAACCGATCCAGGCCATGGCCGAGTTGGCGGATTTCCAGCCGGACCTGATCATCCTCGACATGTACATGCCGGCCTGCACCGGCACCGAGCTGGCCAAGGTGATCCGCCATAACGACCGCTATGTCAGCGTGCCGATCATCTACCTGTCGGCCGAAGACGACCTGGACAAGCAGCTCGACGCCATGAGCGAAGGCGGCGATGACTTCCTGACCAAGCCGATCAAGCCGCGCCACCTGATCACCACCGTGCGCAACCGCGCGGCACGGGCGCGCAACCTCAAGGCGCGGATGGTCCGCGACAGCCTGACCGGGCTCTACAACCACACCCATATCCTGCAATTGCTCGAAGACTGCAGCTTCCGCGCCCGCCGCGAAAGCAAGCCGCTGAGCTTTGCCATGCTCGACATCGACCACTTCAAGCGGGTCAACGACAGCCACGGCCACCCCATGGGCGACCGGGTGATCAAGAGCCTGGCGCTGTTTCTCAAGCAACGCCTGCGCAAGACCGACTTTATCGGCCGTTACGGCGGTGAAGAATTCGCCATCGTCATGCCCGACACCGACGTCGAATCGGCCTGCAAGGTGCTGGACGAAATCCGCCAGCGCTTCGCCGAAATCCACTACCCCGCGCAGCCCCAGGACCTGTGGTGCACCTTCAGCGCCGGGGTCGTCGAACTGCGTGAAGATTCCGACAGCCTGATGATGGCCAGCCAGGCCGACGAAGCGCTGTACCGCGCCAAGAACAGCGGCCGCAACCGGGTCCAGGCAGCGCGCCATCAAAGTGCTATCTTTTCTGCCGAATCGGCCGATTCGGTCATAACCCTGTAACACAAACGCAATAAATTCAGGCGCTTACCATTCAAGTCGTTGGTAGAGCCCCGATGCGCCTGAAGCTGCTGACCAATCTCAATACCCTGTTACTCGTTGCCGTGTGCCTGGCCCTGGGCGCGACCCTGTGGTGGTCGCAGCGTGCCCTGGAGCGCCCCTATCTGCTGATGGAGCATTACCTGGGCCTGTCCCAGCAGTTCCAGAGCGACGTGGCGCGCAATATCGAGGACTACCTGGCCAGCGGCGACGCCCTGCGCCTGAGCAGCGCCAGCCAAGCCATCGAAACCCTGCAGAACGAGCTCGGCCAATTGCCCCCGGAGCTGGCGCAAAGCCTGCGCCCGAGCCTGGCCAGCCTCGACCAGTTCAGCAAAAGCGACCTGCTGGCCGCCGGCAAGCTGGCCGGCGACCCGCAAGCCCTGCTGCTGCAGGCCGAACGCGAACTGGGGGCCAACCTTGAACAGCTCAGCCAATACGCCAGCAGCACCGACAGCGCCAACGCCCGTGCCTATCTGCCGCTGCTGCTGAGTGCGGCGCAGCACCTGGGCAAGCTGTCCCTGGCCCGGGACAAACTGGTGAGCAGCGGGCGCAGCGAGCTGGCCGCCGATGTCGAGCGCGAGGTGAACAACATCCGCAGCCAGGCCGAGCGCCTGGAGGCCCTGCCGTTGCTCGGGGTGACCAGCAGCAGTGAATCCAACACCGACGACTTCGCCGCCCTGATGGGCCTGGACAACAGCGAGAAAGCCGTCGCCGAAGACACCGGCGTCGGCCTCAAGCGGGAACTCAACAGCCTGCTCACCCGCTACCCGGCCGAGCTGAACCGCACCCGCGAACAGATCCAGAAACGCGCCGACCTCAGCGCCGCCACCCACCTGAAAATCGCCAGCGTGCAACAGGCCATCGCCGGGCTGGAGCCGGCAGTGCGCGCCCAGCACGGGCAGATCCAGGGCGAAGTGCGGCTGATGCAAGGCCTGATGATCGGCCTGATCCTGTTGATCGCGCTGGTGATCGACACCCTGCAACGCAAGTTGGCGCGGGTCTTGACCAACCTGGCCCCGGCGCTGTCGACCTGGGCCGAGGGCGACTTCAGCCAGGGCATCCACCTGGGCAAGACCAACCGCGAGTTGCATGCGATCGAGGAGTCGTTGAATCGCCTGCGGGCCTATCTGGTGGACTTGGTGGGCACCATTCGCCAGAACGCCGAGCAGGTCGCCGGCAGCAGCCGGGCCTTGGCCGACTTGAGCAGCGGCTTGCACAGCGGTGCGCAACGCCAGGCCGGTGATACCGCGCAGATCCGCGACGCCCTGGGCGAACTGGAGGCCACCATTCAGCAGGTTGCTGGCGACGCCAGCCAGGCTGCCGACGCCAGCCGCAGCGCCGGGCTCGCCGTGGAGCACGGGCAGAAAGTGATTGGCCTGAGCCTGACCGGGCTCCACGCACTGGTGGATGAAGTGCAAGGCAACGCACAGATGATCGAGCACCTGGCTGAAGAGTCGGCAACCATCGGCGGCGTGCTGACGGTGATCCGCTCGATCGCCGACCAGACCAACCTGCTGGCCCTTAACGCCGCCATCGAAGCGGCTCGGGCCGGGGAAATGGGCCGCGGTTTTGCCGTGGTCGCCGAGGAAGTGCGCTCCCTGGCGCAACGTACCGCCGGCGCCACCGCCGAGATCCAGACCCTGATCGCCGGCCTGCAGACCGCCGCCCGGCAATCGGTGGAAGGCATGCGCGCCCAGGTCGAACACGCCGAAGCCACGGCCAATCAGGCCCAGGCCGCCGATGGCGCGCTGGACAAGATCGTTGGCGCGATCCAGACCATCTCCGATACCGCCGTGCGCATCGCCGACGTCACGGCCCAGCAAAGCGGCGCCGTCAGCGAGATCCGCGATCACAGCGAGCGCATCCACCAACTGGGCGGCGACAACCTGCTGCGCATCGGCGAAGGCCGCGAACAAGGCGCCACCCTGCTGACCCTGGGCGGCCAGTTGCACACCGCCGTGCAGGCCTTTCGCGTGTGACCGTGGCCGCCGTGGTGTGTCAGGTGCAGGTCCGGTGTTTTTTGCGCCCGCGCCGCCTGGCGGCAGCGGCTACCGGCACGCCACAGCGGCCATGAAGGCCGGCGTCCGTTATAATGCGCACACTTTCGATTCGCGAGATCGCCATGCGCCGCCTGCTCTGCCTGATGCTGTTAATGCTCGCCCTGCCGGCAACCGCCGCCGGGCTTCTGGATTCACGTCCCAGCTCGACCCTGGGCGCGGTCAATAACAGCGCCGACTTCCTGCCGGTGCGCCAAGCCTTCCAGTTGAGCCTGGTGCAGAGCACGCCCGAGTCGATCACGCTGCGTTTCGTCGCCACCGAAGGTTATTACCTGTACCGCCACCGCTTTCAGTTCCGCAGCGAGCCGGCGGATATCGGCCTCGGCGCGGCACAGTTGCCCGCAGGCGAGCAGAAACACGACGAGTACTTCGGCGATGTTGAGGTCTATCACGGCATTCTCGACGTCAAGCTGCCACGCACGGCCAACGACTCACGGGCCTTTACCCTGGCTGTCACCTACCAGGGCTGCGCCGACAAGGGCCTGTGTTATCCACCGGAAACCGAACGCCTGCAGATCGACCCGACGGACAGCCCTGCCACACACTGGAGCTGGCGCGAACTGGCGGTGTTCCTGCTCGCCGGCATCGGGTTGACCTTCACTCCGTGCGTCCTGCCGATGCTGCCGATTCTGTCCGGGGTGGTGTTACGCGGCCAGGTCGGGGGTTGGCGCGGTTTTACCCTGTCCGTGGCCTACGTGCTGCCGATGGCCGCCTGTTTTGCCCTGCTCGGCGCCCTGATGGGGATGTTCGGTGCACAACTGAACCTGCAGGCGCGCCTGCAATCGGCCTGGGTGCTGGGGCCTTTCGCGCTGTTCTTTGCACTGTTCGCCCTGGCGATGTTCGATGTGTTCGAACTCAAGCTGCCGCGCTTTATCAGCAACCGCCTGGAACACATTGCCGGGCGCACCCAAGGCGGGTCGCTGTGGGGCGCCGCGGTTCTGGGAGTGGTTTCCAGCCTGCTGGTATCGCCTTGCGTCTCCGCGCCACTGGCCGGCGCCCTGCTGTATATAAGCGCCAGCGGCGATGCCCTGGGCGGGGCCTTGAAACTGTTCGCCCTGGGCCTGGGCATGGGCCTGCCGCTGGTGCTGGTGGCCACGGGCGGCGCGGCCTGGCTGCCGAAAAGCGGCTCATGGCTGATCTACGTGAAAAACGCGATTGGCGTGCTCCTGCTGGGCCTGGCCATCGGCCTGCTGAGCCGGGTATTGCCGGGGCAGATCACCTTGCTGCTGGTGGGCGCGCTGGCGGCGGGTGTCGGGCTGTTCCTCGGCGCGCTGGAGTTTATCTACAAGGCGCCACGCCAGCGCCTGGCGCAATTGCTGGGGCTGTTCCTGCTGTTTTATGCCCTGGCCTGCTGGTATGGCGCGCTCAGCGGTCAAACCGACCCGCTGCGCCCTATTCCCGGCGGCACGCCTGCGGTGGCGGCCCAGGCGTCGAACGGCGCCTGGCACACCATCGATACGCCGGCCGCGCTGGAGCAGGTACTGGCCGAGGCCAAAGCGGCGCGCCAGCCGCTGCTGCTCGACTGGTACGCCGACTGGTGCATCAGTTGCAAGGTCATCGAGCACCAGGTGCTGAACGACAGCCAGGTGGTCGAGCGGCTCAAGGGCTATCGCCTGATCCGTTTCGACATGACCGCCAGCAATGCCGAGCAACGCGCCCTGCTCGATCGCTACCAATTGTTCGGGCCACCGGCCTTACTGTTTTTTGGCAAAGATGGCGCCGAACGTGCAGAAGTCAGGGTGATTGGTGAAATCAACGCGGCGGACTTCGCCGAACGTGTCGCCAAAGCGAATGACCGGATTTAAACACTCAGTCACATATTTTGCGCAAACATCGGTCATCGTGCTGGCTATTGCAGAGAACTGGACAGTCATAAACCCTTTGCGGCATAGTCGCGCAGTTCTGGGCACTGCTCACTCTAATAACGGCGCGATAACAAGGAACAGCAGATGGCGACCCTACTGGTTCTGCACGGACCCAACCTGAACCTGCTCGGCACCCGTGAACCGGGCGTCTACGGTGCAGTGACCCTGGCCCAGATCAATCAAGACCTGGAACAGCGGGCCCGTGATGCCGGGCACCATTTGCTCTACCTGCAAAGCAACGCCGAGTATGAGTTGATCGACCGGATCCATGCCGCCCGTGGCGAAGGCGTGGACTTCATTTTGATCAATCCAGCAGCTTTTACGCACACAAGCGTCGCATTACGTGACGCGCTGCTGGCGGTGAGCATCCCATTCATCGAAGTGCATTTGTCCAACGTGCACAAACGCGAACCATTCCGCCATCACTCCTACTTCTCCGACGTTGCGGTGGGAGTGATCTGCGGCCTTGGCGCCAGCGGTTACCGACTGGCCCTGGAGGCCGCACTAGAGCAGCTTGAACAACAAGCTAAACGCCCCTGACCGACCCTTGGGAGTTGATGATTCATGGATATCCGTAAAGTTAAGAAACTGATCGAACTGCTGGAAGAGTCCGGCATCGACGAGCTGGAGATCAAGGAAGGCGAAGAGTCCGTACGCATCAGCCGCCACAGCAAGACTCCAGCCCAGCAATACTACGCACCGGCTCCAATGGCCGCTCCGGTTGCCGCTCCAGCAGCTGCTCCGGCCGCTGCCGCCGCGCCAGCCGCACCTGCAGCCCCAGCGCTGAACGGCACCGTTGCCCGTTCGCCAATGGTTGGCACTTTCTATCGCAAGTCTTCGCCGTCCTCGCCGTCCTTCGTTGAAGTTGGCCAGAGTGTGAAGAAAGGCGACACCCTGTGCATCGTTGAAGCCATGAAGATGATGAACCACATCGAAGCTGAAACCAGCGGTGTGATCGAGTCCATCCTCGTCGAAGACGGCCAGCCGGTTGAGTACGACCAACCGCTGTTCACCATCGTTTGAGCCGCGGAGTGCCTTTGATGCCGACCCCTGCGAAGTTGGAAAAAGTCCTGATTGCCAACCGCGGTGAAATTGCACTGCGGATCCTGCGCGCTTGCAAGGAAATGGGAATCAAGACCGTCGCCGTTTACTCCAAGGCGGACAAAGAGCTGATGCACCTGGGCCTGGCAGACGAATCCGTCTGCATCGGTCCGGCGCAAGCTGCCCAGTCTTACCTGCACATCCCGGCCATCATCGCGGCAGCAGAAGTCACCGGCGCCACGGCGATTCACCCAGGCTACGGTTTCCTCGCGGAAAACGCCGACTTCGCCGAACAGGTGGAAAACTCCGGCTTCGCCTTCATCGGCCCGAAAGCTGAAACCATCCGCCTGATGGGCGACAAGGTTTCGGCCAAGCACGCCATGATCGCTGCCGGCGTACCGACCGTTCCAGGCTCCGACGGCCCACTGCCCGAAGACGAAGAAACCGCGTTGCGCATCGGCCGTGAAGTCGGCTACCCGGTGATCATCAAGGCCGCTGGCGGCGGTGGTGGTCGCGGTATGCGCGTGGTGCACAAAGAAGAAGACCTGATCTCCTCGGCCAAGCTGACCCGCTCCGAAGCGGGCGCAGCGTTCGGCAACCCGATGGTCTATCTGGAAAAATTCCTGACCAACCCACGTCACGTGGAAGTCCAGGTGCTTTCCGATGGCCAGGGCCACGCCATCCACCTGGGCGACCGCGATTGCTCGCTGCAACGTCGTCACCAGAAGGTTCTCGAAGAAGCACCGGCACCGGGCATCGACGAGAAAGCGCGTCAGGAAGTCTTCGCTCGCTGCGTCAAGGCGTGCATCGACATCGGCTACCGTGGAGCCGGCACGTTCGAGTTCCTCTACGAGAACGGCAGCTTCTACTTCATCGAGATGAACACTCGTGTCCAGGTAGAGCACCCGGTATCGGAAATGGTCACCGGCATCGACATCGTCAAGGAGATGCTCAGCATCGCCGCCGGCAACAAACTGTCGTTCACCCAGGATGACGTGGTCATCCGCGGTCACGCGCTGGAATGCCGGATCAACGCCGAAGACCCGAAAACCTTTATGCCAAGCCCAGGCACGGTCAAGCATTTCCATGCTCCGGGCGGCAATGGCGTACGTGTCGATTCGCACCTGTACAGCGGTTATGCGGTTCCACCGAACTACGATTCGTTGATCGGCAAGCTGATCACTTACGGGGCGACCCGTGACGAAGCCATGGCGCGCATGCGCAATGCGCTGGACGAAATCGTCGTCGACGGGATCAAGACCAACATCCCGCTGCACCGCGACCTGACCCGTGACGAAGGCTTCTGCAAAGGGGGAGTGAACATTCACTACCTGGAGCACAAGCTGGCCGAGCAACACTGATCGGCACACGCCACACCGACAAGGCCGCTTTCGAGCGGCTTTGTTGTTTCTGAAACACCTGCATGCCCTCCCCCCACCCTGACGAAGGGGCACGCTCCGGCGCCACGGGGATATCCTGTGCAACCCGGTCCTGGCTCGCGTAAACTTGCGCGCTTCTCGCGGCCCGCTAGGCTGCACAACACATATTTTCAAAGGTGCCCGCCATGCCTTGGCTGCAAGTCCGTCTCGCCATCAGCCCAGAACAAGCCGAAACCTATGAAGACGCTTTTCTTGAAGTCGGTGCCGTCTCGGTCACCTTCATGGACGCCGAGGATCAGCCGATCTTCGAACCGGAACTCAACACCACCCCGCTGTGGTCCCACACCCACCTGCTGGCCCTGTTCGAAGACGGCGCCGACCCGGCCAGTGTACTGGCCCACCTCGAGCTGCTGACCGGCAGCCCGCTGCCCGAGCACCACAGCGAAGTGATCGAGGACCAGGATTGGGAACGCAGCTGGATGGACAACTTCCAGCCGATGCGTTTCGGCCAACGCCTGTGGATCGTCCCAAGCTGGCACGCCGCGCCGGAGCCGGACGCAGTCAACCTGTTGCTGGACCCGGGCCTGGCGTTCGGCACCGGCACCCACCCGACCACCGCCCTGTGCCTGGAATGGCTGGACGGCCAGGACCTCAAGGGCTGCAACGTGCTCGACTTCGGCTGCGGCTCGGGGATCCTGGCCATTGCCGCCCTGCTGCTGGGCGCCAAGGAAGCCGTCGGCACCGACATCGACGTCCAGGCCCTGGAAGCCTCCCGCGATAACGCCGGGCGCAACAACATCGCCGAAGCGCTGTTCCCGCTGTACCTGCCGCAGGATCTGCCCCAGGTCCAGGCCGATGTGCTGGTGGCCAATATCCTCGCCGGCCCCCTGGTCTCCCTGGCCCCGCAGTTGTCGAGCCTGGTCAAGCCCGGCGGTCGCCTGGCACTGTCGGGGATCCTCGCGGAACAGGGCGAAGAAGTCGCCGCGGCCTACGCCCAGGACTTCGACCTGGACCCCATCGCCAATCGCGATGGCTGGGTGCGCATCAGCGGCCGTCGGCGCTAGAATGGCCGCCTGCATAATCCGGATGGCCGCATGACCGACAGTTTTGTCACCCAGTGCCCGCATTGCCAAACCAGCTTCCGCGTCAGCCACGCCCAGTTGAGCGTGGCCCGTGGCGTGGTGCGCTGCGGCTCGTGCCTGCAGGTGTTCAACGCGGCGCGCCAACTGCTGGAACAACGCGCCAACCGGGACGCCGCGGCCACTCCGGCACCGGTGGCGCCCGTCGCCCCTCCCGCGCAGCGCGCCATCAGCCAGAAGCAATGGTCGGCCAGCGAACTCGATCTGGATCACCTGGACCTCGATGAGGAACTGGCCAAGCTCGAGCAACGGGAAATCCAGCCCGCCAAGGCCTTCGGCCAGGACCGCGGCCACCGCGAAGAGTCGCTGAGCGCCCGCCGCGACCAACCGGACGCCGAAGACGAACACTGGCCCGACAGCCTGTTCAGCGCCACCGCCGGCGAGCGCGACGAGCTCGATGCCAGCAGCAAGGCGCAGGAACACCCGGCCCCGACCGCTGAGCCACAGAAACCCGGACGCACCGAGCCTTCGCTGTCATTCAACCTGGCCGACCTCGAAGACGAACCCGGCACCCGCCACATCGAGCACGACAACGACCTCGAACCAGCTGCGCATCCAACCGCGCCGATCGCCGCCGATCGCGACGAGGACGAAGTCGAGGTGCCGGTCAACGCCAAGCAAAAGCGCAGCCGCAGCGAACCCGGCGTCCAGGACGACGTGCTGCTGGACCTGGTCGACGACCCGATTCACCTCGATTGGCAAAAGCGTCGCTCGCCCTGGGGCCGGCGCCTGCTGTGGAGCCTGTTGATCCTGCTGGCCGCCGCGGCCCTGGCCGGGCAGTACATTGCCTATCACTTCGACGAACTGGCGCGCCAGGACCAGTACCGCCCATGGTTCCAGCAGCTGTGCCCGGAATTGGGCTGCAACGTGCCGTCCAAGGTCGATATCGCCCGAATCAAGAGCAGCAACCTGGTGGTCCGCAGCCATCCGGATTTCAGCGGCGCGCTGGTGGTGGACGCCATCATCTATAACCGCGCGCCGTTCTCCCAGCCGTTCCCCCTGCTGGAACTGCGTTTCGCCGACCTCAATGGGCAACTGATCGCCAGTCGGCGCTTCAAGCCCGGCGAGTACCTCAACGGTGAGCTCGAAGGCCTGTCGGAAATGCCACCGCAGACGCCGATTCACATCGCCCTGGACATTCTTGATCCGGGCCCCAAGGCCGTGAACTACAGTCTGAGCTTCCACTCTCCCGAGTGATCCGGTCTCTGGCCGCACAGGCGGCACACTTTTGACGGCAGTTTTCCGATAGCCCCGGCCGACCAAACCGCTGGCGATAAAGGAATAACTGTTCAGATTTTATCCAATTCAGCCTTTAACCAGTCATCGAGAGCGGGTATCATGCCAACCCTTTTTCGAACTCTCATGATCCGGCCCCACAACAGGGAAGTCCTATGTCGGCGGTACGCATCGGCCCATATACATTGCACAACGGCTTGATTCTCGCCCCCATGGCGGGTGTCACCGACCAGCCCTTTCGTCAGCTTTGCAAGCGTTTGGGCGCAGGGCTTGTAGTCTCGGAAATGGTCACCAGCGACATGAGTTTGTGGAACACCCGCAAATCGCGGATGCGCATGATTCACGAAGGTGATCCCGAGCCACGCTCGGTACAGATCGCCGGCGGCGATGCGCAGATGCTGGCGGATGCGGCCCGGGCCAACGTCGAGCTGGGCGCACAGATTATTGATATCAACATGGGCTGTCCGGCCAAGAAGGTCTGCAACAAGGCCGCCGGGTCCGCGCTGTTGAAAGATGAAGAGCTGGTGACCGAGATCCTGCAGGCCGTGGTGGCTGCGGTCGATGTGCCGGTCACCCTGAAGATCCGCACCGGCTGGGACCGGGCGAACAAGAACGGCCTGACGGTGGCGAAGATCGCCGAACAGGCAGGCATTACGGCTTTGGCGGTCCATGGGCGGACCCGCGCCGACCTGTACACCGGTGAAGCCGAGTACGACACCATTGCCGCGATCAAGCAGGCGGTGTCGATTCCGGTCTTCGCCAACGGCGATATCGACTCACCCGAAAAGGCCCGGCAGGTGTTGCATGCCACTGGAGCCGACGGGCTGTTGATCGGCCGGGCCGCCCAGGGGCGGCCATGGATTTTTCGTGAAATCGAACACTTTCTGCGTACCGGCGAAATCCTTCCGGCACCGGAGCTGTTTGAAGTGGAACGTATTCTGCTAGAGCACCTGGCCGCGCTGCATGCCTTCTATGGAGATGTCATGGGCGTACGCATTGCTCGAAAGCATGTCGGCTGGTATCTCGCAACCCTGCCGGGCGCCAGGGAGTTTCGCGCCCACTTCAATCGTTTGGAAGATACGGAAGCACAGTGCGCCAACGTTCGTGAGTTCTTTGCCGAGCGTTACAAGAGCCTGGTGACAGGGGACGGAGAAGGGGTGGCCGCATGACGATGATGACCGAGACTTTAGTGAGTGGAACAACACCCGTGAGCGACAACGTGAATTTGAAACAGCACCTCAATACGCCGAGCGAAGAAGGCCAGACCCTTCGCGGGAGTGTCGAAAAGGCGCTGCACAATTATTTCGCCCACCTTGAGGGCGCTGCCGTCACGGACGTGTACAACCTGGTGCTCTCCGAAGTCGAGGCCCCGTTGCTCGAAAGCGTGATGAACTACGTCAAGGGCAATCAGACCAAGGCCAGCGAACTGCTGGGCCTGAACCGCGGCACCCTGCGCAAGAAGCTCAAACAATACGATTTGCTGTAAGCATTCAATCAAACCAGAAAGGCGCCCGCGTAAAACCGGTCGCCTTTTTTGCTGACTCCTTTGCTTTTGATGGAAATTGAGATGACCGACCAGACCACCCGCCTGCCGATCCGCCGCGCCTTGATCAGTGTTTCCGACAAGACCGGGATCCTCGAATTCGCCAAAGAGCTGGAAGCCCTGGGCGTCGAGATCCTCTCCACCGGCGGGACCTTCAAGCTGCTGCGCGACAACGGCGTGGCCGCAGTGGAAGTCGCGGATTACACCGGCTTCGCGGAAATGATGGACGGTCGGGTCAAGACCCTGCACCCGAAAATCCACGGCGGCATCCTCGGCCGTCGCGGTATCGACGACGCCATCATGAGCGAACACGGGATCAAGCCGATCGACCTGGTCGCGGTCAACCTCTACCCGTTTGAAGCCACCATCAACAAGCCAGGCTGCGACCTGCCGACGGCCATCGAGAACATCGATATCGGCGGCCCGACCATGGTTCGCTCGGCGGCCAAGAACCACAAAGACGTGGCCATCGTGGTCAATGCCAGCGATTACGCCAGTGTCCTGCAAGGCCTGAAAGCCGGTGGCCTGACCTACGCCCAGCGTTTCGACCTGATGCTCAAGGCCTTCGAACACACCGCGGCCTACGACGGCATGATCGCCAACTACATGGGCACCGTGAACCAGGCGGCTGAAACCCTGAGCACTGAAGGCCGCAGCCAGTTCCCGCGGACCTTCAACAGCCAGTTCATCAAGGCCCAGGAAATGCGCTACGGCGAGAACCCGCACCAGAGCGCGGCGTTCTACGTGGAAGCCAAGCCGGCCGAAGTCGGCATCGCCACCGCGACCCAGCTGCAAGGCAAGGAGCTGTCGTACAACAACGTGGCCGACACCGACGCCGCGCTGGAATGCGTGAAGAGCTTCGTCAAGCCGGCCTGCGTCATCGTCAAGCACGCCAACCCGTGCGGCGTGGCCGTGAGCCCGGACGCCGAAGGCGGCATTCGCCAGGCCTACGAGCTGGCTTATGCCACCGACACCGAATCGGCCTTCGGCGGCATCATCGCCTTCAACCGTGAGCTGGACGCCGAGACCGCCAAGGCCATCGTCGAGCGTCAGTTCGTTGAAGTGATCATTGCCCCAAGCGTCAGCGAAGAAGCCCGTGCCATCGTCGCCGCCAAAGCCAACGTGCGCCTGCTGGCCTGCGGCGAGTGGTCGGCCGAGCGTGCCGCTGCCTGGGACTACAAGCGCGTCAATGGCGGCCTGCTGGTACAGAGCCGCGACATCGGCATGATCGGCAGCCAGGACCTGAAAGTGGTGACCCAGCGCGCCCCGACCGAACAGGAAATCAACGACCTGATCTTCGCCTGGAAAGTGGCCAAGTACGTTAAATCCAACGCCATCGTCTACGCCAAGAACCGCCAGACCATCGGGGTCGGCGCCGGCCAGATGAGCCGCGTGAACTCGGCGCGCATCGCCGCGATCAAGGCTGAGCACGCCGGTTTGCAGGTCGCGGGCTCGGTGATGGCTTCCGACGCGTTCTTCCCGTTCCGCGACGGCCTGGACAACGCCGCCAAGGTCGGCATCACCGCCGTGATCCAGCCAGGTGGCTCGATGCGTGATGCGGAAGTGATCGCCGCTGCCGACGAAGCCGGCATTGCCATGGTCTTCACCGGCATGCGCCACTTCCGTCACTGATACGACAACGGTCGCACTGACACCGGCATCTGCTGCGTTGGAGCCCACCCCGATGATGCTCATTGCCAACAGGCAACTCCGCTCATCGAGGTGGGCTCCGCCTTGCATCTACCGGTGTCCTTGCAACCTCCTACGGCGTGAAGCGCTTTAGGTTCTAAAACAGAATTAGCGTCATCCGAGGTTTTTTGAAATGAATGTACTGATCATCGGTAGCGGCGGTCGTGAACACGCCCTGGCCTGGAAAGTCGCTCAGGACCCACGCGTCCAGAAAGTATTCGTGGCACCGGGCAACGCCGGCACCGCCATTGAAGCCAAGTGCGAGAACGTCGCCATCGACGTGCTGGCCCTGGAGCAGTTGGCTGATTTCGCCGAGAAGAATGTTTCCCTGACCATCGTCGGTCCGGAAGTACCGCTGGTGGCCGGCGTGGTCGACCTGTTCCGCAGCCGTGGCCTGGATTGCTTCGGCCCAACCGCCGGCGCGGCGCAGCTCGAAGGTTCGAAAGCCTTCACCAAGGACTTCCTGGCGCGCCACAAGATCCCGACCGCCGACTACCAGAACTTCACCGAGATCGAGCCGGCCCTGGCTTATCTGCGTGAAAAAGGCGCACCGATCGTGATCAAGGCCGACGGCCTGGCCGCCGGTAAAGGCGTGATCGTCGCCATGACCCTGGCTGAAGCCGAAGACGCGGTACGCGACATGCTGGCCGGCAACGCCTTCGGTGAAGCCGGTTCGCGGGTGGTGATCGAAGAGTTCCTCGACGGCGAGGAAGCCAGTTTCATCGTCATGGTCGACGGCAAGAACGTGCTGCCCATGGCCACCAGCCAGGACCACAAGCGCGTCGGCGACGCCGACACCGGCCCGAACACCGGCGGCATGGGTGCCTACTCCCCGGCGCCCGTAGTGACTGCCGAGGTGCATCAACGGGTGATGGACCTGGTGATCTGGCCAACCGTGCGCGGCATGGCCGACGAAGGCAATGTCTACACCGGCTTCCTGTACGCCGGCTTGATGATCGACAAGGCCGGTAATCCGAAAGTCATCGAGTTCAACTGCCGTTTTGGCGACCCGGAAACCCAACCGGTGATGCTGCGTCTGCAGTCGAGCCTGGTGTTGCTGGTGGAAGCCGCCCTGGCCCAGGCCCTGGACAAGGTCGAAGCTCAATGGGATCCGCGTCCGAGCGTGGGCATCGTGCTCGCGGCCGGTGGCTACCCGGGTGACTACGCCAAAGGCGCCGCCATCACCGGCCTGGACTCCGCCGCCAGCCTGGAAGGCAAAGTGTTCCACGCCGGTACTGCGCTCAAGGACGGCCAGGTAGTGACCGCCGGCGGTCGCGTGCTGTGCGCCACGGCTCTGGGCAACAGTGTCGACGCCGCCCAGCAACAAGCGTACAAACTGGCCGCCAAGATCGACTGGCCAGGCTGCTTCTACCGCAAGGACATCGGCTACCGTGCCATTGCCCGCGAGCGTGGCGAAGAACAGCAATAAGGCGGCCCTATAGCTCGGCAAGGGCCCCCGCCCTTGCCGTAGCCTCGTGCCCCCGCGCATAGTTACAACCTGGCATCAACCTACGAAGGGATTTCGCCGTGCGCTGGCTCAGGATTGCCACAGGCTTCATCGCTACACTGCTGACCCTGCTCTGCTTGAACACGGCCCTGGCCGCTCAAGGCAGTGGCTGGGCGGTATTGCTCGATGAACAGGCCAGCTTGCAGCTCAGTGACATCCGCTCCCAACGCTACGCCACGCAATTCAGCCCGATCGAACTCGACAAGCTGACCGCCGCCGAACCCGACGGCGCGCTCTGGGTACGCTTCAAACTGCATCCCGATCAGCACGAACAACTGCTGCGCATCTTCGCTCCCGACCTGTCACAACTGAATCTGTATGTGTTCGACGGCGACCGCCTGATCGAGCAACTGAACACCGGCACCCATCAGCCCCTGACCGAAAAAACCCTGCCCAGCAACGACTTCATGTTGCCGTTGCCGCAGAGCGAGAAAACCCTCGACGTCTACCTGCGCCTGGTTTCCGACCACCAACTGCGCCCCTACATCACCCTGCAGACGGCAGTCATGGCCGCGGCCAACCAGAGCCAGACCCTGATCTATGGCGTCCTGTTCGGCTGCATGGCGATGCTGATCCTGCATAATCTCACCCGTTATGCCTACACCCGCTCCCGCAGCAGCCTGTGGCTCGCCGCCTGTGAGGTGCTGCTGTCCCTGAGCCTGCTGATGCTGCTGAACCTGGCCGGCCCCTGGCTGCCGAACTGGCAGGCGCTGCAAACCCCGGGGGCCTACCTGGCGCTGCTGCTGACCGCCCCCTGCGGGCTGATGTTCGCCTACCGCTACTTCGCCCCACTGGGCCCGCACCCGCTGAACAAGCTGCTGCTGGGCGACATCCTGCTGATCATCCTCTGCGGGCTGCTGCTGTTGTTCGTCACTACCCTGCCGCTGAACATCATCACCTACGCCCTGGTGGCGCTGGCCGGCCTGAGCATGCTGCTGGTGGGCGGTTACCACTGGCACAAGGGCTATCGCCCGGCGCGGCTGTTCGTTGCGGCCATGGTGATCTTCAACCTCGGCACCCTGGTGATTCTCCCGGCCCTGCTCGGCCTGACCCTAGTGGCGCCACAGGGCTTGATCATCACCCTGCTCAGCGTGATCTGCATCAGCGGCCTGTTGATGAGCGTCGCCCTCGGCGAGCGCCAGCGCAGCATCACCGAGAACCGCTTCAGCGTCAGCCGCGACCTGGCCGCGAGCAATGCCGAGGTCAACGCCAAGGCCGAGTTCCTGGCCAAGATCAGCCATGAAATCCGCACCCCCATGAACGGCGTGCTGGGCATGACCGAGCTGCTGCTGGGCACGCCGTTGTCGGTCAAGCAGCGCGACTACGTGCAGACCATCCACAGCGCCGGCAACGAGCTGCTGACCCTGATCAACGAGATCCTCGACATCACCAAGCTGGAGTCCGGGCAGATCGAACTGGACGACGTGCAGTTCGACCTCAATGCCCTGATCGAAGACTGCCTGAGCATCTTCCGCGCCAAGGCCGAACAGCAGAATGTCGAGCTGATCAGTTTTATCCAGCCGCAAGTGCCACGGGTGATCAGCGGTGACCCGACCCGCCTGCGCCAGGCCCTGCTGAGCCTGCTGGAAAACGCCCTGAAGAAAACCGACGAAGGCGAAGTGCTGATCGTGGTCGCCCTCGATGAGCGCAGCAGCAAGCCGCGCCTGCGTATCGCCGTGCAGGACAGCGGCCAGCCGATGGACGCCGAAGAGCGCGACGCCCTGCTGCACTCGGAACTGCACAGCAAGAACTTCCTCGCCGCGACCCGCCTGGGGGGCAACCTGGGGCTGGTGATCGCGCGGCAACTGGTGCTGCTGATGCACGGCGAATTCGGCATCAAGAGCAGCGCCAACCAGGGCAGCACCCTGTGGCTGACCCTGCCCCTGGACCCGGAACGCCTGGAACACCCGACCTCGGACCTCGACGGCCCGCTGCAAGGCGCGCGGGTGCTGGTGGTGGACGACAACGACACCTGCCGCAAGGTCCTGGTGCAGCAATGCAGCGCCTGGGGCCTGAACGTCAGTGCCGTGCCGTCGGGCAAGGAAGCCCTGGCCCTGCTGCGGACCAAGGCCCACCTGCGCGATTACTTCGACGTGGTGTTGCTCGACCAAAACATGCCCGGCATGACCGGCATGCAACTGGCGGCCAAGATCAAGGAAGACCCGAGCCTGAACCACGACATCCTGCTGATTATGCTTACCGGCATCAGCAACGCGCCGAGCAAGGTCATCGCGCGCAATGCCGGGATCAAGCGCATCCTCGCCAAACCGGTGGCCGGCTACACCCTCAAGACCACCCTGGCCGACGAGCTGACCCAGCGCAACAAAGGCCTGGTCACCCCGCACTACCTGCCGGGCAACACCGCGGCGCCGGCTGCGACGCCGATCACCGTGCCCAGCGACTTCCGCATCCTGGTGGCCGAAGACAACAGCATCTCGACCAAGGTCATCCGCGGCATGCTGGGCAAGCTCAACCTGCAACCGGACACCGCCAGCAATGGCGAAGAAGCCCTGCAGGCGATGAAAGCCCAGCGCTACGACCTGGTGTTAATGGATTGCGAGATGCCGGTCCTCGACGGTTTCTCCGCCACCCAGCAACTGCGTGCCTGGGAAGTCGGCAACCAGCGGGTGCGCACCCCGGTGGTGGCCCTCACGGCGCACATCCTCGCCGAACACAAGGAACGCGCGCGCCAGGCCGGCATGGATGGGCACATGGCCAAGCCGGTGGAGCTCTCGCAACTGCGCGAACTGATCGAGCACTGGGTGGCCCAGCGCGACCAGCACAATCGCAGCGCCGAGCCTGCCAGCTGAGCCGACAGACTGCGCGGCGCCTGTTAAACTCCCGCTCGCCCTCCTTCGCTGCGAGCTTCCACCATGCTCCACGTGCTGTTCAGCGTTTACCTGAAGATGCTGGTGCTCTATAGCCCCTTCTTCGTCCTGTCCTGCTTTATCAGCCTGACCCGTGGTTACTCCAGCAAGGAGCGGCGGCGCCTGGCCTGGAAAGTGGCCCTGGCGACCCTGGTCTCCAGCGTGCTGCTTTACCTGTTCGGGCGCGTGATCTTCAGTGTGTTCGGGATTACCGTCGACGCCTTTCGCATCGGCGCCGGCAGCGTGCTGTTCATCTCGGCGCTGGGCATGGCCCAGGGCAAGTCCGCCGTGCAGACCGACAACGTGCAACAGGACGTGACCATCGTCCCGCTGACCATCCCCCTGACCGTCGGCCCCGGCACCATCGGTGCGCTGCTGGTAATGGGGGTCAGCCAGCCGCACTGGGACGACAAACTCACCGCCATCCTCAGCATCGCCCTGGCCAGTTTTACCGTCGGCGTGGTGCTCTACCTGTCAAACCGCATCGAACGCATTCTCGGCGAGCAAGGCTTGCAGATCGTCAGCCGGCTGATGGGGCTGTTCGTCTGCGCCCTGGCAGCGCAGATCATCTTTACCGGGGTTCGTGGCTACCTGGTGCCATAGCGCCCTCATGCACTCACAGGCAATGGAATGCACATGCTTCAGAGACCTCGCAGCAAGGACTCCACCTCGACGCGCCAGCCCTTTGTGACGCGGCCACGACCGCTGCTGGCGGCCTGCCTGCTGATGCTGATGGCGGCGCCGAGCTTCGCCGCCGACCCGGCAACACCCGGCGCCACGGCCAAACTCGACTACCTCAGCGGCTACAGCGAGCAGTTTGGCGACTTCCAGGTGTCTCGCGGCAAGTCGTCCATCAGCACCCTGGAAATCGCCTACAAGGGCCGGCCCTATCGGCCGCTGAACGCCTGGCAGATCACCGATGTGCGCCCCACCGGCGCGATCCAGAATGGCCAGCCGGTGCTGCTGGCGACCACCATTGAATGGATGGGCGTCGGCACGGTGGTGATCGCGGTGCAGAACGACACGCCCCTGGCGCGCATCCTCAGCCCGGTGAAAAGCCGCGACGAACCCGACTGGGGCCAGGCCCAGGCCGGGCGCAGCGACCTGTTGCTGTTTCCCGAGGGCGCGCGGGCCTTTGTGCCCTCGACCGGGCAGGTCCTGTGGTTTGACGAGCGCCTGCCGGGCTGGGGCTTTTCCCACTACGGGATGCTGGTCTCGGTGGCGCCGGATAACCGCAGCGCGGCGTTCCTGGCCAAGGAGGGTTTGCTGCTCAGTTCGACGGAAAAAGGCGTCTACGCCCAACTGCCGATCAGCAAGGAACTGAACCTGAGCCAGCTCTGGCCGCTGTACGAAGAAGCCAGCGCCCGCGCCCGCAAGGCCCTGGGCGAGGGCCGGCGGATCGACCAGAGGCGCCTGCAACGCGCCCTCGAAGTGGAGTGGGTGGGCCGCCAATTCAGCTGGCAGCAGGTACAAGGGACCTGGCAACTCAAGGGCCTGGGCCTGACCTCCAGCCCTCTCAAGACGGAGCACTGAGTGATGCCGACCTCTCTATTGCAACGCCTGCTGCCGCTCACCTGCAGCGTGCTGCTGGCCGGCTGCGTCAGCCACAGCAGCGAGCAGCCCAGCGATATTCGCAGCGAAGACGCCAAGGCCGCCGACGCGGTGCTGGAGCTTGAGGTGACTTTTGCCCAGGCGCCGGACTACAAGCCCGACACCTCGGGGCCTTACGCGCCCAGCCGCTACGTGAAGATCGAGGGTTACCCGAACATCGAGATTCCGTTCTACCAGAAGGGCATCGGCTTCGAGCTGGGTGTGCTCGGCGACCCTCGGGCGCTGCTGGCCTTGCCCTACCCCTCGCCCAAGACCGACTCCTCGACCCGCTCGCTGCGGGTCATGGGCCAGCGCCTGGACAGCACCCGCTATCGCTTTGTGGTGCTGCCACTGTCCGGCTGGAAAAGCCTCAACAGCTTCGAAGTGGCCTTTGCCCACAACGGCCGGCGCGAGGCCATGACCTTCACCTACACCACCAAGGCCGCGTGCGATAACAGCTTTGCGGTAACCACCCCGACCTACGGCTTTGCCATGTCGGTGGCGGCGCGCTTCCCCGGCGGCGCCCAGGGTTGCCTCAAGCCCTGCGATGCACGCCCCGGCTACCCCGGGCATTGCGCCTACTACTCCGGCTTCTTGCTGGTGCCGAGCCTATAGAGCCCCCCATGCCGCTCCTGATGGATCAAGGAACCTCAATGCCGTACAGCGCCGACATGGCTTTTATCCAGGAACAATGGCGGGATGAAGCCTACCCCCGGGAAAACAGCCTGACCCTGGGCAATGGCTTTTACTGCCTGTTCGACCTGCCTGATCAACACCCCCACCTGACCAACAAGGTGTGGCTGCCGGCCCTGGATTACCGTGCCCAGGAAACCTGCGATTGCCTGGCGACCCTGGGCACGGCCGCCGACGGCCCGCAGCCGTTTCAGGCCAGGGGCGGTGAATGCGCCGCCTATGGTGGCGATGGTTTTGTGGCGCTGCAAGACAAGCAATCGGGTCGGCTGATCTGGTTGCTGGTGTTGCGCGACACCAACCCCTTCAGCCGGATTGAACTCCACGACGGGACTGTGCATGCCCACTCCACCTGCGGCGTCATCGCCCGGATCCCTGTCGACCGCCCCGACCAATTGACCCTGACCTGGCCCAACGACTGAGGGCCCGGCCGGCTCACGCTCAGGCAATAAACACACCGCCCCATGGAAAAACCGCGTTTGATCAAGTTTCTGAGAAGCACCGTCCTGCTGACCCTCGCCCTGTCCGGGCCGGCCCTGGCCCAACTGACTCCCGCACAGCAAAGCGCCCGGGACAAGGGCATTGCCCTGTACCAGCAAAGTGACTGGTATGACTCGCAACCGCTGCTCCAAACCGCCGCTGAAGCTGGCGATGCGCAAGCCCAGTACTACCTGGGCGAGGCCCTGCGCCTGAGCAACCGCTACAGCACGCCGCAAGCCCGCAAATGGTACGAAGCGGCCGCGCGCCAGGGCCATCTGTACGCCATGCTGCGCCTGGGCAACGCCGATGACTTTTGCCAATACCTGGGCGACTGCGACGGCGAAAACGATGTGCAATGGCGCAAGGTCGCCACCGAGCAGGCCTATGCCCGCGCACAACAGGGCGATACCGAGGCCATGACCGTGCTGTTTATCACGCGCCATGACCTGGGCTGGCTGCAAATGGCCGCCGAGGCCGGGGACAGCCGCGCGCAGGAATGGCTGGCGGGGATCTACAAGGACGGCGGTGGCTGGTACGTGATTCCCGCCCTAGGCGAAATGGCCGCCCGCAAGTGGTACAAGGCCTCGGCCGAGGGCGGCAACCCCAAGGGCATGTTCCTGTATGCCAGCCTGCTGTACGACAACAACGGCGACACCCGGGAAATCGGCCACTGGCTCGAACAGGCCGCCGAGGGGGGACACATCGACTCGGTGGCCACCTACGCCAGCGAATTGTCCGAGCAGCCCAACCGCTTCGGCCATCCCCATGACCTGGTCAAGGCCTACGGCCTGACCTACCTGGTGGCCCACCTGGAAGGCGGCGGCAACTCGCCCCGGGAAGCCAAGCTGACCCTGGAGGAAATCGCCGCGAAGATGACCCCGGCGCAAATCGAGCAAGGCCTGGTCTTCGCCAAGGGCTGGGAACAAACCCACCCGCCGCTGTCCTACTACAACCCGATCTATGGCTACTGAACCTCGGCCCGGAGCACCCGCCGCCATGTCCACCTTGACCCGCCCCGTCGCCATCGACCGCCTGAGCCGCCAGCGCCTGCTGGCCCTGGACCCGCGCGCGCGCGCCGAGCTGCTGCTGGACTGGTGGGGCCTGGCTGACGAGCATCCCGAGTGTGCCGGGCTGCCGCCCACACTGCGCCAGCTGATGCTCGACCAACCCGAGCCACCCGCAGATGCGCAAGACCGGTGCTACGACCCGTTACTGCTGCTCGCCCTGCGGGCGCAGTACCACGGCGTCACCGCCCGCTACCTCAGCCGCTGCCTGGCAGAGGCCGGGGGCGCAGAGCATCGGGTCGAGGGGCCCGTCGAGCCGTTGCTGGCTTGCCCCTGCTGCGGTTATCTGACCCTGGGCGCACGGGCCGAGTATGAGATCTGCGACCTGTGCCATTGGGAAGATGACGGCAGCCAGGCGCCGGATATGTATAGCGGGCCGAACCACATGACCCTGGCCCAGGCCCGGGAACATTTCGCCCGCCAGCAAGGGGATTTGCCCCTGGATAAATGGCCACGCCCCGCCGAGGACCGCTGATGATGCCGCCGCACCTGGTCGCCTTGCTCGAAGCACAACCCGACTATCAACCCCGCACCGACATCGCCAAAGCCACCCAGGCCCTGAACACGCTGGGCATCGCCCTCGACAGCGAATTCGCCCAGGTCTACCTGACGTGCTACCCCAGCGAGTTCAAAAGCCGGGCCAGCTACGAAATGCTCTGTGACATCGCCGAGCCCACTGAAGAAGTCCTCATGGGCACCGAGTTCATCCACGAGGTGTGGGAGCTGCCGCAGAACTTCGTCGCCTTCACCTCACTGCAAGGCGAAGGCGGCTACCTGCTGGACAAAGACAGCGGCGGCGTCTGGGACTTCGACCTGGCCCACTGGGAAGACTTCACCGCCGGCCGCATCCCGGCCAGATGGAGCGGTTTCTTTGAATTCATCACCTGGCTGCTTACGGCCGAAGAAGAGGAAGACTAAAACCGCCGCCCTGAGATGAGCGGCCGGTTCTACTCATGGTCCGTCAACTTGCGATACGCCACGGCAAATGGGCCGCGTTGGCGAAATGAATCAAATCCTGATCGCCCCTACCCCGAACACCGGGCAATCAAGACCGTGACCGGGAACATCTCTGTGGCGAGGGCGCTTGCTCGCGCTGGGCCGCAAAGCGGCCCCAAAACAGACACCGCGTGTACTCAGGCAAAACCGGCTGGCAGGGTTTACGGCTGCTGCGCAGCCGAGCGGGAGCAAGCTCCCTCGCCACCGGGGGGCCGCTGCCGATAGGCTCGGAGCGCGTTCGGACGCTGGCCCGAGAAAGCAACCTGATACACCTGAGGCATCACCGGCGTATGAGAGGGCCAGCACAGCCTTCGGCAGCGGCTACAGCATGGTGGTGAGGGCCGCAGCCGAGCGGGAGCAAGCTCCCTCGCCACCGGGGGGCCGCTGCCGATAGGCTCGGAGCGCGTTCGGACGCTGGCCCGAGAAAGCAACCTGATACACCTGAGGCATCACCGGCGTATGAGAGGGCCAGCACAGCCTTCGGCAGCGGCTACAGCATGGTGGTGAGGGCGCTTGCTCCCGCTGGGCCGCAAAGCGGCCCCAAAACAGACACTGCGTGCATTCAGGTAGAACCGGCTGGCGGGGTTTACGGCTGCTGCGCAGCCGAGCGGGAGCAAGCTCCCTCGCCACGGGGGTCCGCTGCCGATAGGCTCGGGGCGCGGTCGGACGCCCGAGAAAGCAACCTGATACACCTGAGATATTACCGGCGAATGAGAGGGCCAGCGCAGCCTTCGGCAGCGGCTACAGCATGGTGGCGAGGGAGCTTGCTCCCGCTGGGCCGCAAAGCGGCTCCAAAACAGGCACTGCGTGCATTCAGGTAGAACCGAGTGGCAGGGTTTACGGCTGCTGCGCAGCCGAGCGGGAGCAAGCTCCCTCGCCACCGGGGGGCCGCTGCCGATAGGCTCGGAGCGCGTTCGGACGCTGGCCCGAGAAAGCAACCTGATACACCTGAGGCATCACCGGCGTATGAGAGGGCCAGCACAGCCTTCGGCAGCGGCTACAGCATGGTGGTGAGGGCGCTTGCTCCCGCTGGGCCGCAAAGCGGCCCCAAAACAGACACCGCGTGCATTCAGGCAGAACCGAGTGGCAGGGTTTACGGCTGCTGCGCAGCCGAGCGGGAGCAAGCTCCCTCGCCACCGGGGGGCCGCTGCCGATAGGCTCGGAGCGCGTTCGGACGCTGGCCCGAGAAAGCAACCTGATACACCTGAGGCATCACCGGCGTATGAGAGGGCCAGCACAGCCTTCGGCAGCGGCTACAGCATGGTGGTGAGGGCGCTTGCTCCCGCTGGGCCGCAAAGCGGCCCCAAAACAGACACCGCGTGCATTCAGGCAGAACCGAGTGGCAGGGTTTACGGCTGCTGCGCAGCCGAGCGGGAGCAAGCTCCCTCGCCACCGGGGGGCCGCTGCCGATAGGCTCGGAGCGCGTTCGGACGCTGGCCCGAGAAAGCAACCTGATACACCTGAGGCATCACCGGCGTATGAGAGGGCCAGCACAGCCTTCGGCAGCGGCTACAGCATGGTGGTGAGGGCGCTTGCTCCCGCTGGGCCGCAAAGCGGCCCCAAAACAGGCACCGCGTGTACTCAGACAGCAGCGCAGCCTTCGGCAGCGGCTACAGCATGGTGGCGAGGGAGCTTGCTCCCGCTGGGCCGCAAAGCGGCTCCAAAACAGGCACTGCGTGCATTCAGGTAGAACCGAGTGGCAGGGTTTACGGCTGCTGCGCAGCCGAGCGGGAGCAAGCTCCCTCGCCACGGGGGGTCCGCTGCCGATAGGCTCGGAGCGCGTTCGGACGCCCGAGAAAGCAACCTGATACACCTAAGACATCACCGGCGGATGAGAGGGCCAGCGCAGCCTTCGGCAGCGGCTACAGCATGGTGGCGAGGGAGCTTGCTCCCGCTGGGCCGCAAAGCGGCTCCAAAACAGGCACTGCGTGCATTCAGGTAGAACCGAGTGGCAGGGTTTACGGCTGCTGCGCAGCCGAGCGGGAGCAAGCTCCCTCGCCACCGGGGGGCCGCTGCCGATAGGCTCGGAGCGCGTTCGGACGCTGGCCCGAGAAAGCAACCTGATACACCTGAGACATCACCGGCGTATGAGAGGGCCAGCGCAGCCTTCGGCAGCGGCTACAGCATGGTGGCGAGGGAGCTTGCTCCCGCTGGGCCGCAAAGCGGCCCCAAAACAGACACCGCGTGCATTCAGGCAGAACCGAGTGGCAGGGTTTACGGCTGCTGCGCAGCCGAGCGGGAGCAAGCTCCCTCGCCATGAATACACCTGCAATATCGCCGGCGTTTGAACGTGGCCCGAGCCTTCAGCAACGGGTAGAGGCTTGCCGCTTGCAGCTTGTAACTTTCAGCTGCTTTTGTACCAACGCGGCGTATAGACCCACTCGCCCCCGCCTGCTTTGGGAAAGGTGCAGGTCGTCGACGATCCCACCAGCACCATGGTCCGCATATCCACTTGCTCGGGCGTCAATTCGCCCAGGGTGATGACGCGCAGGGTCTGGCCCGGCCGGCCAATGTCCCGCCCCAGCACCACCGGCGTTTGCGGGGTCCGGTGCTCGCGCACGATCTCCAGCGCCCGCCCCAATTGCCAGGGCCGCGAACGGGAGATTGGGTTGTAGAAGGCCAATGCCAGATCGGCCTCGCACGCCAGGTCCAGGCGTTTTTCGATGATCGCCCACGGCTTGAGGTTGTCCGACAGCGACAGCACGCAGAAGTCATGCCCCAACGGCGCCCCCGCCTGGGCCGCGGTGGCCAGGGAGGCTGAAACCCCCGGCAGCATTTCCAGCTCGACGTTATGCCAGGCCGGGTCCGCAGACTCGTGCAGCGCCTCCAGCACCGCCGCCGCCATGGCAAACACACCCGGGTCGCCGGACGACACCACCACCACTGAGCGGCCCTGGGCTGCCAGTTCGAAAGCGTGGCGGGCGCGCTGCATTTCTTCGCGGTTGTCGGTGCAGTGCATGACCTGATCGGCACGGAACGGCCCGGCCATGCGCACATAGGTTTCGTAGCCGAGAATGTCGTTGGCCCGCGCCAGTTCGGCCTTCACCGCCGGCACCATCAACTCGGCCGCACCCGGGCCCAGGCCGATCACCGCCAGCCGCCCGCGAGGACGGCCGATCTGCTCGGGGTCCAGCGGCTGGTTGGCGACGGCGATGGCAATCCCCTCGCCAACGGCCAGCGGCGGCAGCAGTTGCGGCACTGCATTTTGTGCCAGCGCGCTGACACTCTCTGCCGCCGGGGCAAAACGCAGGGGCACGCCCAGTTCAAGGGCTGCCTCACGCAGCGACGGGCAGGCCATGTCGCTGTCCGCGGCCAGCAGGCAGGCCACGGATTGCACGGCGATTCGCGCCTGGTGCAGCGCTTGGCGAATCTGCGCCGCGAGGTTTTCATCCGCAGCGCCGCTGCACGCCACCAGCACACAGCGCGGGTAGATCAGCAGTTCATTGGCCGCCGGCTCACGCTCGGCCGAGCCCACATGAATGCTCAGGCGCGCTTGCTGATCCTCGGGCAACCGGGCCTCGGCCAGCCACGGCGCGGCACCTTCGATGCGCACGCTTTCACCGCCCAGCAGGTCGGAAACAAAGCGTTTGCCCAGCTCCAGGTCCCCCAGGGCATAGCCGCTGGGCGGGTTCAGCAGGCAGGTGCCAAAACGCAGTTCGCCACTGGTGGTAATGGCCGCCGCCACGCCCAGCCCGGCGGCGATTTCCCGCGCCAGCACATTGACCCCGCCCAGGCCACCGAGCAGCGGCACCACGGCGCTGCCGTCTTCGGCGACGGCCAGCACTGGCGGCTCGGCGCCTTTTTCCAGCAGCAGCGGGGCCAGGGTGCGGATCACGATACCGGCCGCGCACAGGGCGATGATCGGCGTGTCCTGTTGATACAACTGACGCAGGGTCGCGCCGAAATCCTGATACGGACGGTCCGCACCGTCCACCCGTTCGGCCAGGCCGTGGATCAGCGCGTCCGGGTACAGCTGCTGGATCCTGCGGGCGGTCGCGAGGCTGCCCTGGCCGAGGATGACGATGGCCGGTGTTGAACGGGCCATCAACCTTGCCACCTTTCGCCGGGAACGATGATCAGCGAGAAGTACGGCGACGACATCGGCACCACCTCATCCAGGGGCACGATTTTCTGGTTGGCCATGGTCGCGCGCTCGACGTACAGCGCACGCTCTGCCAGGCCCAGTTCTTCCAGGACCTGGCGCACCTTGGGGAAGTTGCGCCCCAGCTTCATCACCACCGCCGCATCGGCATCGGCCAGGCGCCGCTTGAGTTCGTCATGGGGCAGCACGCCGGAAAGCACCGACAGGCTCTGGTTGCGGTACACCAGGGGCGCACCCAGCACCGAGGCGCCGCCCAGCATCGAGCACACGCCCGGCACCACTTCGGCCTGGTAGCGCTCGGCCAGACGGTCGTGCAGGTACATGTAGGAGCCGTAGAAGAACGGGTCGCCCTCGCAGATCACCGCCACGTCGCGCCCGGCATCCAGGTGCAGGGCCAGGTCCTGGGCGGCGCTGTCGTAGAAGTCGCTGATCACCTGTTCGTAGGACAGCGGCGCCTCCAGCACTTCGGTGGTCACCGGGTACACCAGCGGCATCAAGGTCTGGGCCGATTGCAGGTGGGCTTCGATGATGCCGAAGGCGTTGCCTTTTTTGCCCTTGGCCACGAAGTACGCCACCACCGGCGCTTCGCGCAGCAGGCGCAGGGCTTTGACGGTAATCAGTTCCGGGTCACCGGGGCCCACGCCAAGGCCGATCAGACGTCCAGGCTGCTGCATTATTCGACCTCCGTGGCCAGGGCATTGACCGCTGCGGCGGCCATGGCGCTACCGCCCAGGCGCCCCTGCATGATGACAAAGGGCACGCCCCGGCTGTCGGCGGCGAGCATCGCCTTGGATTCGGCAGCACCGACAAACCCCACCGGGAAGCCGAGGATCAGCGCCGGTTTCGGCGCCCCGGCGTCGAGCATTTCCAACAGGTAGAACAAGGCGGTGGGCGCATTGCCGATCACCACCACGCTGCCCTCCAGGTACGGCCGCCACAGCTCCAGGGCCGCCGCCGAGCGGGTGTTGCCCAGCTCGCGGGCCAGCTCCGGCACGCTGTCATCGCGCAGGGTGCAGATCACCTGATTGTTGGCCGGCAGCCGAGCCCGGGTCACGCCCTCGGAAACCATCCGCGCGTCACACAGGATTGGCGCGCCCGCGGCCAGGGCATCACGCCCGGCCTTGCCGGCGCCCTCGGAAAACTCCAGGCCGTCGATGGCATCGACCATGCCGCAGGCGTGGATCACCCGCACCGCGAGTTTTTCCAGGTCGGCCGGAATTCGGTCGAGCCGAGCCTCCGCGCGAATAATGGCGAAGGAGTTGCGATAGATCTCCTGACCGTCGCGGATGTAATCAAGCATCAAGGTTGCTCCGTGGGCGGGCGTCGAGCAATGCGCCTGCCGCTTCAATAGATAGGTTGCGTGCGTGCAGGGCGCCGAAACCCGGCTGCCCTGCATCGCGTAAATAGAGGTCGTAGCGGCCGGGGCCAACGGCCAGCAAGGTGGCCGGCGCAACATGGGCGCAGGCGCAGGAACGTGGGCAGCCTGACAGGTGCACTTCCAGGGTCCGGGCATGGCGTTGCAGCAGCGCGGCCAGTTGCAGGGCATCGCCCTTGGTGTCGGCCAGGCCCTTGCCGCAGCCGCTGGAGCCGGTGCAGGCCACCAGGTGCGCCAGGGCCCGGTCCGCCGCACACAGCAGCCCCAGTTGCTCCAGGCGCCGACTGACCTCGGGCCCATCTTCGGCCCGCACGTTAGGCAGCAACAGGCTCTGCCAGGGGCTGAAACGCAGAGTGCCGTCACCCCATTCACTGGCCAGGCGGGCGGCGCCCCGCAGCATAGAGGGGTCGAGCCGGCCCAGAGGGGTCACGGCCATACACCCGCCCGCCGCCGACCTGGGGGTGGCTGCCGATGTGCAAACCGGCCGGGGTCGCCGGGCGGGCCCAGGCCTCGATTTCGAACAGCGGCAGGTCCAGGCGCGCCAGCAACTCGGCCGGCGAATAGTCGGCCAGCAGATGGCGCATGCGGGTCTGCTCCGGTCGCGCCAGGTCAAGAAACAGCTCCAGCACCGCCACCAGCAATCGGTGCCCATGCTCCAGCGCCACCGCGCCCAGGGGCGGGTCCACCGGGCAGCCGGCCAGGCCGAACGCCAGGCACGGGCCATCGACCCCGGCGAACGCCGAGAGCCACAGGTCGTGGTGATGGTCGAGCATGGCCAGGGCTTCTCCGCCGTCCAGCTGCACGGCGAACTTGGCCGACAACTGGTGAAAGCGCGGGTGGTTTTGCAAGGTGGCGAGTATCTCTGCGGCCAGCGGGCGAGTGTCGATCAGCATCTGCGGGTCGATACCGGCCGTCGGGCTGAGCATCAGGTTGCGCACATCGTCGCCGGCGGCGGTGCTGGGGCCGAGGCCGGCCGCCAGCAGCTCGGCGATCAGCGCCGACTGTTGCTCGCCAATGCCGCGGATTTGCAGGTTGGCGCGGTTGGTGGCCTCGATCACCCCGCCGGCATAACGCTCGGCCGCCTGGGCCACGGCCATGGCCTGGGCCGCGCTGATGGCGCCGCCGGCCAGCTTGATGCGGCAGATCCCGCCATCCAGCGCCGGGACAATACGCAGCAACCCCGGGCAGGCCGAGGGGCGTAAGGCAGTGGACATCGGGCGTTGATTCAAAGGGGCAACCGGCTGGTGGGAAAGGCGCTTCGCGGGCGAAGGCGCGGTATTATGCCTGCTTTGTCCGAAGGCATGAAAAGCCTGCCCGTCGGATCTTCCAGTTTCAAGCGCTTTGCTTTTGAGGAATAGAGATGTCGCCCTGGCTGACGGTAGTGGGAATCGGTGAAGACGGCTTCAAGGGCCTGGGCAAAAACGCCCGTCGGGCCCTGATGGGCGCTTCGCGGATTGTGGGCGGCCAGCGGCAACTGGATTTATTGCCGGTGTGCATCCGCGGCGAACGCCAGCTGTGGCCCAGCCCGTTTTCCCTGGAGCCGGTGCTCGGCCGGCGCGGCGACGCCGTGTGCGTGCTGGCCAGCGGCGACCCGATGCTGTTCGGCGTCGGCGCCAGCCTGGCGCGCCAGGTGGCCGAGGGCGAAATGCAGGTGCTGCCTGCGCCTTCTTCCTACTCCCTGGCCGCTGCCCGCCTGGGCTGGCCGCTGCAAGAGCTGGTGACCCTGTCGGTGGTGGCACGCCCGGTGGCCGCCCTCAGTGCCCAGCTGTTCAGCGGCGTGCGCCTGCTGGTGTTGAGCAACGATGGCCAGAGCCCGGCGGCGGTGGCTCGCTTATTGCGCGAACGGGGCTTTGGCCCCAGCCGCGTCAGCGTCTTCGAGCACCTGGGAGGCGAGGCCGAACGGCGGATCGACGGCATTGCCAACCAGTGGAACGATGCGCCCCACGCCGACCTCAACCTGCTGGCCATCGAATGCCTGGCCGAACCCGGCACGCCGCGCCTGTCACGCCTGGCCGGGCTGCCGGACGAGGCCTTTGCCCATGACGGGCAACTGACCAAACGCGATGTCCGCGCCATCACCCTCGCCCGCCTGGCACCGGTGCCCGGCGAACTGCTGTGGGACGTGGGCGCCGGCAGCGGCTCGATCGGTATCGAGTGGATGCGCGCTCACCCCAGCTGCCGGGCCCTGGCCATCGAGGCCGATGCCGGGCGCCAGCAACTGATCGAACACAACCGTGACGCCCTGGGCGTGCCCGGCCTGCAACTGATTCGCGGCAGCGCGCCCCAGGCCCTGGCCGGGCTGGAGCGCCCGGATGCGATTTTCATCGGCGGCGGCGTTACCCGCGAGGGTGTGCTGCAAACCTGCTGGGAGCAGCTCAAGCCCGGTGGCCGGCTGATCGCCAATGCCGTGACCCTGCAAAGCGAAATGACCCTGATGGCCTGGCGCGAACGCCATGGCGGCGAGTTGACCCGCATCCACATCGCCCAGGCCCAGCCCCTGGGCGACTTCGACACCTGGCGCCAGGCGCTGCCGATCACCCTGCTCGACCTCGGCAAACCGCTATGAGCCAGCATTGCCCACGCGCAACAGCCCGCGCCCAGCCACAGCCGGGAGCGCGCGATGCGTGACGAAACCGCCGAACAGCCCGCGCCCCTGCGCAGCGGCCTGACCACTGGCAGCTGCGCCACGGCCACC